>JAXJTE010000031.1:0-12764 GCA_036309765.1 Caryophanon sp.
GCGTAGCCTTTTGCTAAGTCGTCAAAGCCTCGGCGCAAGCGGCGAATTTGGCTTAAGCTCGCAAAATTGCTAAACGTCACGCTCCCTTTTTGCTTTGGCAGCACGCGCTTACGTAGCTGTGCAGTCGCTTTTTGCTGCAATTCAAGCTCGACTGTACCGCGACGTTCGTTCACATTGATGACGTCACCAAGTGCATCGCCGAACTGATGAATCGATGCGCTCAAGCCTTTTAGCTGCTGCCACTGCTTTTTCGATAGCTTCGTCATAAACAGTGTCATGCGCGTGAAATCGTCGTTGCATGAGAAGTCATCGTACTCGGCTGTTATGTCGTCGATCGTAGCGTTTTGCTCTTGAATGTGCAAGTAGCCTTCCCAGCTCGCAATGCGCTTTTTAATGACTTGCTGCTGCAATTCAACGTCTGGCAGCTGGCGCATCGCCTTGTAAAAAGGAATCGGCATTGCGGCGTTCGTCGTGTGCGTGTTTAGCGTTACGCGTGCGTGCAGTCGTCGCGTCGTTTTTAGCGGGAAGCGGCTGTCTGCGATGTAAAAGTTCGTCGCTAAAAAGCCGCTATTACGCAGCACCGCGTTTAAGACGGCGATGCGCCCATTTAACTGCTCGGCGATGAACGAATTTTCGCGCGCGTCGATATACAGCGTCACATTCGTTTCGCCAGGCTTTGTCGATGTGCGTTTTTCGACGTACGTCAATAGTTCTTTTTGTGTATCAAATAAAAAGTGCGCAGATGGAAAAAGTGCTTCCAGTGCGTCTTTTGCTTTCGTCGTTACGTTTAGCGTACATTGCTGCACCGCATGTAAAAAATTGTCCACCAATCGTACACCTCATTTCATCGTAATCAACTATTCAGTTTACTATATGTGACGCGCTTTTTGTAGGAAATCGCTTGCAACGAAAGAAAGTATTATTTAGACGACAGTGAACGAGGAGTTTGTTACAATATGGGTGTAGGTATTTTACATAAAGGAGCGGTCTATATGGCACAAACATTAGCAGGAAAAACAGCAATTATTACAGGGGCAGCACGCGGAATCGGTCGCGCTGTTGCAGAGGCATTAGCAAAAGAAGGCGTGCATGTCGGCTTAATCGCGCGTACAGAATCGCATTTACAAGAAGCAGCAGAAGCATTAAAAGCACATAACGTGAACGTAGCATACGTAGCAGCAGACGTATCAAACATCGATGCGGCAAACGGAGCAATCGCGACGTTAAAAGAACAGCTAGGTTATGCGGACATTTTAATTAACAACGCCGGCATTTGTGAGTTCGGTACAGTGCTTGATATGGACCCACAGCGCTGGAAAGAAATTATCGACGTGAACTTATTCGGTACGTACAACATTACACGCGCTGTATTACCACAATTAATCGAAAAAAATGCAGGCGACATCATTAACATTTCGTCAACGAGCGGTCTATCAGGTGCAGGTACGTCAAGTGCGTACAGCGCATCAAAATTCGCGGTCATCGGCTTCTCAGAGTCGTTAGCACAGGAAGTTCGCCGCAACAACATTCGCGTATCAGCACTTGCACCGAGTACAATCGTGACAGAGCTTGCGACGTACGCAAACTTAGTAAACGACGATAAAAAAGAACAAATGATGCACCCTGCTGATTTAGCGCAGTACATCGTAGCACAGCTGCAATTACCACAGCGTATGTACGTGAAAATGGCAAGCTTCGTTAACACAAATCCGTTTTAATGGAGGGGAATGACATGAAGCGACGCGCACATCACGTCTGTATTCAAACGAACGATTACGCGGCAAGTTTATCATTTTATGAGCGTCTTGGCTTTACGCTAGAAGAAGAAAGCGAAAACTTCCATACGCGCGACTACAATAGCTGGCTTGCACTCGGTACATTTTACATCGAGCTGCAAACGCCAAAAGCAGGCGAGGAGCTCGTGCTGACGAATACGAATCAGCTTGGTCTTGCGCACTTTTGTCTTTGGGTCGATGCGTTAGATGAAGCGGTGCGTGACTTGCAGAAAGCAGGCTACGTGTTTCGTGAAAAGCACGGCGGCGCAGTATATGAGGTCGAAGGTGGCAAGCTCGCGAAAGTGTATGCACCAGAAGGCACACTAATCGAGCTGCGCGATACAGAATATTTATAACGAAAAAAGGTAGCCGCCGCAATTGCGATGGCTACCTTTTTATGAGGCATTTAAATAATCTTTCACTAAATCAAACATGCTGTTGTACGACATGTTAAACACTTGTGAAAATGCTTTTTCATCGTCCATTCGTTGGCAAAGGTGCAAGTAACGCTTGATTGCCTCAGCCCCAAATTGCTGCTCAAGCAAGGCGATAGCGGCGATTGATTCAGAACTATACGGATCGGTCGGATTGACGAAGCCTTCTTCTTGAATGTTCGCAATCGCTTTTGCAAATAGTATTGTATCGATGAAGCGTACCTCATTTTCCTCAAATAGCGCACCGAAATTATCGGCAAGTGCTTCCTCTACCCAAAGCGTCGTAATGTGAATATCGAGCTCGTTTAATAATAGCCAGTGGAAGTATTCATGGTTCAGCAGCGCTAAATCCGGTTCGATGAGCGGTGTTGGCTGCAAGTTTGTCGTTAGCACAACAACATTTTCAAGAGAGTTAATCCAGCCTAAAATGTTTGGATCCAGTAACACTTCACCACCGTAATCTTGCAAATCTTGCGCATAATCAAGCACTAAAAAGCGTGGCTTCGATGTGATTGGTGCGTCGATATACTTCGTCAGCTGATGTGCTTCTTCATATGCAAAAGCGTTCGCGTAGCTTTTCACATAGTCATACGGCACGGACGGAGAACCATAAAACATGCCGTAGTTCGTCTGGATTTTCGTTAGCTTATTTAAATAGCTTTCGAGTTTTGGTGTGTCTACGCTTGACAGTGGCAACGTATCGTCAAACTGTAGGCGATAGAAGAAAACCGCAAAATGCTCACGCGTCACTTGAGCAGACGGGCGGAATGTGCCATTTGTGTAGCCGGTCGTCGCTTTTGCGGCAACGAGTGCACCAACTGCTGAATTGTACTGGTGCTGGAGCGGTACATCGGCAAAGGCAATCGTCTCTTGTTCAGGTAATTTAAATACATTCGTTAAAATTTTTGCCAATTGTCCGCGTGTTAGCTGGGAACGCGGGTTGAATTTTCCGTTAGCACCGTCCACAATACCAGCTCGGTACAATGCTTGAATGTCGTCGTAATACGGGTATGTCGTTGGCACGTCCTCAAACGTTGTTGCCTCGCGAATGACAGGCAACTTCACTGCTCGATTGATTATGACCGCCATGTGAGCGCGTGTTACAATCGCATTCGGTCTAAATGAGCCGTCACTATATCCTTGGATAATTTGTTCCTTTTCAAGCTGTTCGAGCATCGTATGGTATGGATTGCTCGTTGGCACATCTGTAAACGTTGCGTGCGCTGGCACACTCGTTGCTACAAAAAGAAGGAAACAAAGACTCATTACTTGTAAAAAACGCAAAATCGTCAACCCCTTTGTAAATACTCATCTTTAAATAATAGACAAAAATACGTGTGAAGTATAGTATTCTTCTAGAAAATAAGCCCTTTATCGTGTAGCATAAAGCTATTATGAAAGTCATTGCGGACAATCGCTGTAAAAAGGACGATACCGCCGTGACGAAACAATGCAAACATTACAGAAGGAGTGGATTTTTATCGTATCCCCACAGCAAATTACGGCGCTATTAAATGAATTGCCTGAAGCGGAAGTGCGTGCGCTATTAATTGAAATTTTCATTGCGCGTAATTACGGCAATCAGGAGCTTATTCAAACGTTAAATGACATCGCGGCTCGTTACAACTTATCGTAGTAAAAAATTGACGTCGCACAAACGTGAAAAATGCCTGTGGAGCGTTATTGTCCACGGGCATTTTTTCATGTTGCGTCGAGGTGCTGCTGTAGCGTTTGTTGCACGTCAAACAGCTCGTTCTCATCGACAATGTAATACCAAAGTCCATCGATCGTTTGCCCCGTGCCATTTTCTAGCTGAATTTGTTCAATGTCCTTTTCAAACGAAGGATAATGCATCAGTAGCGTCATAAGCTGCTCTTTCGTAAAGTTCATGCGAATGTTTTCGCCGAGCACGCTAATGACGTCATCCATTTTTAATAGCACGTTCGCTGGCTGCTGTGCCTCTGCTAAAATCGCTTGCAGCAGCAGTCGCTGTCTCGTTTGGCGTCCGAAATCGCCGCGTGGGTCCTCGTAGCGAATGCGCGAATAAATGAGCGCCTCCTCGCCAGTTAGCGTAATGTTACCTTCTGCAAAGTCGTATGTTTTATACGTCAGCGCTAAATCGTTGTCAATCGTCACACCATCAAACGTGTCAATAATGTGCAAAAAGCCTTCCATGTTTACTTGAACGTAAAAATCAATCGGCATTTGCAGGAAGTTTTCGACTGTTGCGCGAGCCATATCGACACCGCCGTGCGCATAGGCATGATTGATTTTTTCGACGGTACCTTGTCCGACAATTTCTGCTCGTGTATCACGCGGGATGCTCAGCATTTTCATCGTGCCGAGTGCCGGGTTTACCGTCAGCACAATCATCGTGTCGCTGCGTCCGACGTCGTGTTCACGCTCATCGACACCGAGCAGCAGCACAGAAAATGGACGAATCGTTTGGCGCTTATCAGAGGAAAAGCCCTCTTGTTCAGAAGCAGCGAGCGCAATGTTCGTCTCGTCATCATCGACCATATTGTCAAAGGCGCGCTCAAGCACAAAATAGTTGTTCGCAAGCCAAATGAGTGGAATGCACAAAATCGCAGTGGCAATCATTAAAAAAATAGGGCGTTTTGAAGATTTTTTTTTCACAGATGAACTTCCTTTTGTTAATAATTTTATGATATGGATAGTATAAAGTAATAATAGGACAAAAAGTATCGAAACGTACAAAATGTAAAAATGCGTCCTTTTTCGAACGAAAGCACTCTATATACAAGCGGAAAAGGGGGGAGAACAATGGTTGTATTTTTACAGCGCTGGGTCGCAAGCAGTCAATATGCGAAAAAATGCCCGTATGCGATGACACCGACGTCGATCACTGTGCATAACACCGCAAACGACGCCTCAGCAGCGAACGAAATTCAGTACATGTCCACGAATGATCGCTACGTGTCGTTTCATACGGCGATTGATGACATCGAAATCATTCAAGCGATCCCGTATACGCGCAATGCGTTTCATGCGGGCGACGGCAAGGACGGTAAAGGAAACCGCACGTCGATTGCGATTGAAATTTGCTATTCAAAATCAGGTGGCAAGCGGTATGAGCTAGCGGAGCAAAACGCCGTGCATTACATCGCGCAGCTGCTTCATACGTACGGCTGGGGCATTGACCGTGTGAAGCAGCATTACGACTGGTCAAAAAAAAACTGCCCGCACCGCATTCGCGCAGAAGGAAGGTGGGCATCATTTTTACAGCGTATTGGGCAAGCACTCGCTGCGTATTCGTTTCAGCATAAAATTGGCTACGACGTATGTAGTGATGCAAATGCGTACCGCGTGCAGTCGGGGAAATATGCGACGAAGGAAGCGGCAGAAGAAGCGGCAAGACGCGCGTTGCAGCAAGGTATTATTCATTATGCAACGGTAATTGGTGTGAAGGAATGACAAAAGGGGTGTAGGAGCAAATTCGCTCGTACACCCCTTTTTTTATGCTAAAAAATTTGTGCCTTATCGACATCAATGACCATTAAGTTTTCATCGTAATACTTCTCTAAATATTTCAGCGCACGTTTTTCATGCCCGTAATGCTCAAAGCCGACTTTTTCGTACAAGGCAATCGCACTTTCATTGGTCGACACGACGCTTAAATTCAGGCGCTCAAGCCCTTCGATTATTTCACATTCGCGCACGAAATGCATGAGCAGCTGCAAGCCGACCGATTGATTGCGAATTTCAGGTAATACATACATGCCGTACACGACACCTTTATGACGCATTTTAGGGCTGCGTTCACGGCGAAACGACACGATGCCGATTAATTTTTGCTCCGCATCGAACGCGCCGATAATGAATTGCTCGTTATCAATCGGCTCTAAATGGGCTAAAATGCGCTCAGAGGAGTAATTAATTTCGCGCTCGTACGTGGAGCCAAACACCTCTGGATTGTGCTGCAATGCTTGTAAGCGTAACTCGTAATAACCATCAATATCGTCTGTTGTTAATTTTCGAATGAGCATATGTAATCCCCCTAACTACAAAAGTCTGAAAGTTCTTACTTTTATTATACATGTTTTTACGTTTCATGGGTAATGGATGGATAGGAAAGCGAATCGCAATGTTTGTACAACGGCGCAAAACCTTGCTATAATGGGCATTGTCAAACGAAACGAAAGAAGGTAATTACATGAACGCTTACGATGAATATATGAAACAAGTAGTACTTCCAATGCGTGCAGAATTAGCAGAGGCAGGCTTTACCGAATTAACGACGGCAGATGCTGTACACGAATTTATGGCAGAAACAAAAGGCACATCTTTAGTAGTCATTAACTCAGTATGTGGCTGTGCAGCAGGTTTAGCACGTCCAGCAGCGCGTGAAGCGTCACAAGAAGTAGCAGTCGATAACTTAGTAACGGTATTTGCTGGTCAAGACCCAGAAGCAACAGCAGCAATGCGCGGTTATTTTGACGAAGTGCCACCAAGCTCACCGTCAATGGCGATTTTAAAGGATGGACAATTAGCGTACTTCATTCCACGTGAAAACATCGAAGGTCACCCGATGGAACAAATTAAAGCGCACTTAACAGACGTATTAAAGCAAGTATGCGCGGAATAACAATCGTTACAACAGCCGGGCGCCCTGATGCACAATCAGAGGCGCTCGCTCGCTATGCAGCGGACTGCTTAGAGTGTGACGTCGTGCCGCGCAACAAACGTTCAGTGCAGAAGCTAAGCCGCGAGTACGATGCACATGTACTCGTCGCAGGCAAAACGCGCTACGAATATTTCGCAAAAGGTGCCGCGGAGCCATTTTTCTTTCACCCGAACTCGGCGGCATTTCGCCTAAAACGCATCGCACGCGGAGAGCAGGAACCGTTGCTTGACGCGACAAAGCTTGAAGCAGGCATGCGCTTTTTAGATTGCACGCTCGGTATCGGTGCAGATAGCTTAGTGGCGGCGTTCGTCGTTGGGGAAAGCGGGCAAGTTGTCGGCGTTGAAGCAAATGACAACGTCGCATTCATCGTGCGCGAAGGAATGAAGACGTATGATACGACCGAGCTGCCGCTGACGAGCTGTATGCGTACTATTGACGTCGTGTCGTCTGAAGCGGTCGCGTATTTACGTACATGTGCCGATAACTGCTTTGACGTCGTGTATATGGACCCAATGTTTGAGGAAGTCATTGCGGAATCGACGAACTTTACCGCACTGCGTGAAGCGGGCGAGCATTTGGCGCTCACGGACGAGTGGGTAAATGAGGCGAAGCGTGTTGCAAAATGCCGCGTCGTATTAAAGGCGCATTATACGTCAGCGCTTTTTACGCAATATAACTTTGAGCAACAGCGACGCGACAGCGCAAAGTTTCATTACGGTGTGTGGGAAAAAGATAGCATAATTTGACAAAATCATTCGTTGTGCTATAATAAAAGATGTGCTATTTTAGGTAGCAACATTCGATTCGGCATTTCGCTGAATATTTTCTTTGATACTTATTCACACTGGCGCATGCTTCGGGGCTGCAAGGACGCAAAAGTAGGTAGGGATTGCGTTGCTTAAGTTAGAACATAAACAGTGGAATGATACTGCGGCTATACAGTTAACATAAGGCAACTTATTATTATATTTTCAACTGATCGTTTGCTAAAACCGAGCTTGTCTCGAACAATCCAAACGACAGACTTCCCCAGATGAGTGGGTTGAAACATGAATCGAATCGGTTATCTATTAAATACTAAAGGGGTGCTCGCAAATTGCGGGCACCCCTTGTCCAATTAATTTGTAAATGATAGCGACATAAAATAGCCAAGCATGGCGAGTAAACCGATTGTAATCCACGTTGTCATGCGCAAAACCCCCTTTACAATAGTAACGAAGAGCGAACTAAAAGACGTGCTACAATATTGCTTAGTAATATTATACAACTGCTTGAAAACAATTGAAACCTTTTTTGTGTAGAGACGTATTATAAGTAGTAAGACGATACTAAATAAGCAGGTGATTTTGTGAAAAAGTGGTTACAAAAAGGGCTTATGATTACGGTCGCAATGATTACACTTGGCTCGATTACCCCGACGCACGAAATTTGGGGCGCATTTGATCATAAAACGAAAACAGTTGCCGCGGCATCTACATATACGGAACATTACGAGCATGAAACGATTGAGCAGGTTCTTTTATCGAAAGAGCAGCTAACCGAACAGCTAGTACAAGCAGCGCGTGAACAGGCGTACGTGAAGTTCGGTACACGCATTGCACCAAAAATTGAACGTGAATTTGAGCAAGTTGTGTTCCCGAAGATGGAGGAGGCCATTAGCGCAACGGTCGAGCGTATGAGCGGTACAGATTTATCACAGCTCGCCATCACGGAAACGCCGTCTGGAGCATATGCCGAAAAGATTTTCCACATTTACAATGAGCAAACAGGGCAAGACGTCATTCGCTTCCATGTTCGCACCGATAAACGCGCATTAGACGGCTATTATTACAACTTCCATTACCATACAGTGGAAGATGATTTCATGACACATTACACGTTAGCAGATATTTTTTGGGCGAAAGATACACCACCAAAATGGATGAGCTAGCAATCATAAGGGGATGTACAAATGTCGTTTAGACGTTTGTACATCCCCTTTTTTCGTTTACAGATGACCGTTCGTCAGCCATGGAAAGAAGCCGTCTAAAAAGCGTTCTGTCGCGGGCATGAAGTATGAGCCGAAATGGTAATCCGGGTCAAGTGTTGTAATGATCCACGTGCCGTTTGTACTTACCTTGTCGATGTAAAGCACTGCACCACCGTCCACTGTCGATACGAGAACGTCCGCACCGTCCACTTGCCAAAAGACGCCGTGTTGATGCCACGTCGCATCAGCTAGCGTTAAATAGTTCGTAAATAAATCGTGCTGTGGATTCGTTAAGCGCAAACCTGAATCAGCACCTTTTTCTAGCCACCACCAAAAGTTCGTCTCGCGGTCTTCCCACTTTTGATTCGGGAGCCATTCCCACGGCTGTGGACCGAACGCACAGACGATGCCGCCAGCTTCGGCAAACGCCGTAATTTTGTCTTTGTTCGCTAGCAGCATGCGCTTGTTGAGTTGTGATGGGATGTACAGTACGTCAAAGTCACTTAAATCTGTTTCGGCTAGCTTCGGTAAATAAATGAGCTCGTCGATATACTGCTTATATTTCGGTTCGTTAAACGTCACGCTATGTGGGGCATTGCCGCTAAAAATGACTGCGATTTTACGCATCGTGTCGCCCTCCAATTGCCGCATGCTCGTCGTAAATCCATTGCAGCAGCTGTGTATGAATGCGGTCGGTCGTTTTATTTTGGTTGCGTTGTGCGAACAAGTCGCGCCCGGCGTGGACAAAAATTGTGCCGCGCGTTGAATGGCGGTCGATATACGTCGTTACAAAACCGTCTGGCAGGGTAAGTAAGCTCTCCGCATGTGATGGAAGCGGCAAATGCGCCCCGCGTGCAAAAAAGCCTGCTACCCCTTTATTCAGCGTCATATCGTCGGTCGTTACGCCGTCAAATACAGGATGTGACTGCACGAACGAAATGTGATAGTCCGAAAACTGCGCAATCGTCTTTGGGGTAAACGGCGCACAGCCTGGTAGCCAGCGTTCCGTTAAATGCCCGCTCCAAATGACGATATTACCGGCGTTTAAATAGTTTTCGATAATGTGTTGATGTGCTTTTAAATGAATTTGATCGACGAAATCGTGTACGATGATCGCTTTAAATGGCGTTAAATCGATATGTGCCAAGTCGTACATGTCGATAAAGTGAAAGTGTTCTTGCATAAATGGGTCGTGCCAATTGTCGACACCAAACGCATGCCCTGGATCAATAAATAAAAGGTCTTTCATCGTAAATCCTCCTTATGTTGATGTCATCATAGCACGAATGGCTCTGTCTTCAAAAGAAGTAGCGCAAAAAAGTACGATGAATTTGGCAAAAAAACATAATTTGACATGAAATATAATTTAAAAATTGAAGGGAAAAACATTGACGAAGTGTTGAGAATGCTATAGAATCGTTGATGTTGAAAGTCATTCTCAATTGGTGACGATATAATAAATTTAGGCAAAACGTAAAAAGTGAGGCAATAGACAGCATGAAACGAAACTACAGATTTTTAGCAACCGCAGCGCTTACGACATTACTGTTGGCAGCGTGCAACAACGAAACAGTCGAAGAAAATGTAAGCAAAGAACTAGAGTTAACAGCAGAAAGCCGCATCATTGTTGATGAATTAAATCGTGAAGTGGAAATTAACAGCACTGAGCGCGTCGTAATGGGCAGCGTTTTACCGTACTTCTCAACGTGGTTTGTCGCGACGAACTCAACGGACGAAATTGTCGGCATTCACCCGAATTCATACAACGCAGCAGCACACTCGATTTTAAAGGAAATTTCGCCGAGCATTGCGGATGCAAAAACGAACTTTATTGAAAATGGTGAAGTGAACGTCGAGCAATTAATGACGTTAGAGCCAGATGTGTTCTTTGAAGCAGCGGCACAGGAGAAAACGGTGAACAAGCTAGCTGAAACCGGTATTACAACGGTTGCGCTCGATACGAACACGACGACGCTGGACCCGCTTGATACGTTTAAGCGCTGGTTAGCGATCACAGGTGACATTACAGGTACGACAGAGCGTCCAGACGAAATTTTAGCGGAGGCAGAGGCGAATCAGCAAATGATTAACGATACGCTCGCTGAAGCAGGCGTAACAGATGCCGACAAGCCGCGCGTATTTTTCCTGCAATATCATAACGACGGCGAAATCTCGACAGCTGGCACGAACATGCACGGCAATCGCTGGTTACATGCAACAGGTGGTATTGACGTAGCAGCAGAAGCGGGCATTGACGGCATTAAGGCGATCAACATGGAGCAAGTATATGAGATGAACCCAGACATTATTTTCATTACGAACTTCACGGAAACACAGCCAGAAGACTTATACAACAACGCGTTTGAAGGGCAAGACTGGAGCGAAGTAAAGGCAGTACAGGACAAAAAAGTGTACAAAATGCCTTTAGGAATTTATCGCTGGTATCCGCCAAGTGGTGATGCACCATTAATGCTAAAATGGATGGCGCAAAAGCTGCACCCAGAGCTGTTTACGTATGAAATCGAAGCGGAAATTAAAGATTACTACAGCCGCTACTACGACTACGAGCTAACAGATGAGGAAGTACACAGCATTTTAAACCCATCTTCAGAGGCGGCGAAATACTAAACAAAACGACTTGTGCGGAAGTGTTATCGCTTCACGCACATTTCTTGTTATGAAACAAAGATGAACAAAGGTGGCTATCACACGAATGAAGTCAAAATTAATGAAAGCGCTGCTGCTCGTGTTACCAGTAGTGTTAGCGCTCGCATCGATCGGAGTCGGTCGCTATGAGGTCGATTTCATTGTGCAAATCAAAATTTTATTATCGCAAGTTTTCCCGATTGAACAAACGTGGTCACAAGTGGAAGAAACGGTTGTGATGAACGTGCGTCTGCCGCGTATTTTACTGGCAATGCTTATCGGTGGTGGCTTAGCGATTGCCGGTGCGGCGTTCCAAGGGATGTTTGCGAACCCGCTTGTCAGCCCCGATATTTTAGGTGTTTCAGCAGGTGCGGGCTTCGGTGCATCGATTGGTATTTTATTATTTGGCACAGGCTTTACGATGCAAATGTTTGCGCTTGTCATGGGGATGTGCGCAATTGGATTTACGTTTTTAATTGGTGGTGTACGACGCGACATGCCGATTTTCATGCTCGTCTTAGCAGGAACGGTGACGAGTACGCTGTTTCAGGCGTTCATTTCGCTCGTGAAGTTTTTAGCGGACCCTGAGGAAAAGCTGCCGTCGATTACGTATTGGTTAATGGGTAGCTTAGGAACGGCGACGTATCAAGATTTATTCGTCGGTGGCCCGCTCATTTTAATCGGTATGATCGTGCTCTATTTACTGCGCTGGCGTTTAAACATTTTATCGCTATCAGAAGAAGAGGCACGCTCACTCGGCATTTCGGTAACGAAGCTCAAATGGCTCGTTATTGCGGGGGCGACATTGATTACAGCAGCGGCGGTATCGATTGCTGGGATTATCGGTTGGGTCGGCTTAATTATTCCGCATATTGCCCGCATGATTGTCGGCAGTAACAACCAGTACGTGCTGCCTGCGTCGATTTCGATTGGCGCGTGTTACTTGCTCATTATCGATAACTTAGCGCGCAGCTTAACGGCGGCGGAAATTCCGTTATCGATTTTAACGGCAATTATCGGCGCACCGTTTTTTGCGTACTTACTGCGTAAAACAGGAGGTGGCTGGGGATGATTTTAACGGTCAAAGATGGCAATTATTTTTATCCGAAAAAAGGGCGCGCGAAAAAGGACGTGTCGTTTTTATACAATAACGACATTAACTTCGAGCTGCACCCAGGTGAAATTTTATCGATTCTCGGTCCACACGGTGCAGGGAAGACGACGATGCTTAAATGTATGATGGGTTTACTCGAATGGCAAAAGGGCGCAACGCTACTAGATGGCAAGCCGTTAAC
>JAXJTE010000032.1:0-28558 GCA_036309765.1 Caryophanon sp.
GCCAGACTTACAAGTAACGGCAGATCAATTAGATGAGCAAGCGTTTAAGCGTGCGTCTGTATTAAATGTTTGTTCAGGCACAATGTTCCACGAAACAGCGCTTGAGACGACGCGTCGAGCAGTAGAGCTTGCGAAAGATAACGGTGTCATTGTCGCAATCGATGCGAACATTCGCCCGTTACGTTGGCCGAGCGAGGAAATTTGCCGCGAGACGATTTCTTCATTTTTTGAGGAAGCGGACATTTTAAAGCTGACGGACGAAGAGCTATTTTTCTTAACGGAAACGACGACGTTAGAAGAGGGCATCGAAGCGTTAAACGAGCTACTTGTACCAATCGTGCTCATTACGGTTGGGGCAGATGGTGCGTACGCGGTGTTAAACGGCGAAACGATGCACGTACCAGTTGAAAAGGTCGAACCAGTGGATACGACAGGTGCGGGCGATGCGTTCATGTCAGGCGTGCTGCGTTACGTGCATTACAACAGTTTGCCAACGACGGAAGAAGAACTTGTGAAATGCGTATCGTTTGGCAATGAGCTAGGTGTACGTGCGGCGACGAAGCCAGGTGCATTAACGGCATTGCCACATTACGATGAAATTAAGCATTTACTGTAATCGCGACGAGTAGGTACTTTCACAACAAATAAAGACGAAAAAACGTTCATGTCGCACAAAAGTATTGTATATTGTCGACACTCATGTTTAAATAAAGCAGAAGCTTTGTTCAATGACAAATTGAGGGTCATTCGTTGAGTGGTTATGTATGGTATGAAAGTTGTAATTGTTGCTAGGCGATACGTGAGGAGAACACGTACAGCTGTTGCAGTAATTCATTTTCATGAAACGTTAGTGGAGACTCGCGCATGCTAGTTATCTGGAGAAACAACGGATTTTTGAATAAAGCAAGAAACGTAAGGCGTATTTATAGGCAACTATAAGTACGCTTTTTTTGTGTTTACAGTTATTAGGTTCATCATAAGCTATCGTTGGCACATATAGAGTACTTGAAACAAGAACGTCTGCGGGAAAAGCATGAGATTACTGCTTTTATGACGAACCCTAAGTTAATAGTGCAGAACCAATTAATGGCGTCATTGAAACTTATTTGTAAATGAAACGTATGAATGTAATAGATGTTTTGATATGTGATTTTTGTTAATTGGTTAGTTAACAGAACTATATGCAACATACTTTTAAATAATACAAACGAGGTGAACATATGGAAGCAATTACAACCGACATGCTATTAATGCTCGCGCCGCTATTTGTCGTGCAGCTCATTTTGCTCGTCGTTGCGCTACTTGATTTACGACGTGTAGCGGATACGCGCGGACCGAAGTGGCTATGGCTCATCATCATTTTATTTGTCAATATCGTTGGACCAATCGTGTACTTTATCGTGGGGAGGAAGCAATGATGCTACAAGTAGAGCAGTTAACGAAACGCTTTGGAAAAAAGGCTGTTGTGAGCGATGTAGCGTTTGAACTCGTGCCGAATACGATAACTGCGCTTATCGGACCAAATGGCGCGGGCAAGACGACGACGTTATCGATGCTTGCTGGGCTATTAACGCCAACGTCCGGTATCATTCGGCTAGATGATCCGCGACCTGTGCAGCAGCAAGTCGGATTTTTGCCACAATACCCGAAGTTTTTTGAATGGATGACGGCGTTCGAATACGTCAATATGATGGGCAAGCTAAGCGGCTTATCGACAGTCGATGCGTTACAGCGTGCGAACGACGTGCTACGCTTTGTCGGATTATATGACGAGCGCACGCAACGCATTAGCAGCTTTTCTGGTGGCATGAAGCAGCGTCTTGGCATTGCGCAGGCAATTTTACACCGACCGAAGCTGTTACTTCTTGATGAACCTGTTTCGGCGCTTGACCCGATCGGACGAAGCGACATGATGAAGCTGTTACGCGAGCTAGCGGAAACGACGACGATTTTATATTCGACGCATATTTTGCATGACGCACAAAGCATGACGGAATACGTGCTATTTATGAAGGACGGTCGTTTAGTGGAGCAAGGGCATATTGATGAAGTGCAGCAAAAATACGACGCGCCGCATATTGCGATTACGTTCGTAAAAGAAGCGGACGCCCTGCAATTTGCGAGCCAGTCTGAGCTACACGTTAGCGTAAGTGAGCGCGTTGTGACGGTGGAAGTACATAATAATAAGCCGACGATGCAGCACATTATGTCGCGCTTAGCTACGTCGCCGTTTCAAGTGGAGCAAGTAGCATATGCGAAAATGACGCTTGAACAAACGTTTATGAAGGTGGTCGGTGAGGATGCGTAATTTTGCAGTGTTGCTTCAAAAGGAATGGCGTGAGCATGTGCGCAATTACCGTATTCTTTGGCTGCCGCTCGTCTTTTTAATACTCGGCATGATGGACCCACTGACGTATTATTTCATGGATGATTTATTAAAGGCGGTCGGCAATTTACCAGATGGCATGCAAATTACGGTTCCAGAGGTGGGTGCGGTCGATATGATTGTTGCAACGGCTGGACAACTATTATCGATTGGTACTATTGTTTTCATCGCGCTCTATTGCAGCAGCATTAGCGGTGAGCGTAAAAACGGCACAGCGACTTTACTGTACGTGCGACCTGTTCACGGCGGCGTGATCTTTATGAGCAAGTGGGTAATGGCTGCAATAATGGGGGCATTCACGACGTTTTGTGCCATTGCGGCAAGCGGCTATTATGCGGAAATTTTTTACGGACAGCTGCCGATTGGACGTGTTGCGTTGTTTGTCGGCATTTACTTCGTGTTTTTACTCGCGGTCATTACGTTTACGTTAATGCTTAGTGCGTGGACGACGACTGCGATTGCGGCAGCAACTTCGATCATTGTGATCATCGTAGGCATAATGCTTGATTCAATAATCGGTACGTACTGGGTTTACTCACCGTTTAAAATCTCGGCGTATGGTCTACAATACGTTGAAAGTGGCGTCGTGCCAGAGCCGCTTATGATGACGATGCTCATAACAGGTTCGTTCATCGTCGTAAGCGGTTTGCTCGGCATCGTGTTGACGCAACTAAATAAGCGCCAAACGAATGTGTAGAATGAAAAGAGGCATGTGCGATTGTTGCACATGCCTCTTTTGTTTACACGAATAAAATTTTCACTTTAGCTGGAATGTTTTCTGGATCTGTTACGAGCCCTTCTGCAATGTCGAGTTCATACGTTTTGTTTTCAAACATAAACTTGAAAATACCGTTGTCAAAGTCCGTGCCAATTTCCTTAAAGAAAATCCCTTCGACTGACGTATGCTTCGGACACATAAAGCCGATTTTAAATAGCTCGTCGCCTTGCTTCACTAAGTAAGCATGCACGCCTTTTTCATAGCGCTCGAACGGTTCGTGTGTGCCAGGGCGCTGCACCGAGACGATGTGGAAATCGACGAACGGCACTTCACGCAGTAACACGTTAATGAATGAGCCTTTCGTAATTTCCTCCCAGCGAGTTTGGGCGCTTTGGCCGACGATAATTTGTGTAATGTTATGCTTTTTTGCGACCTCGCCGATTACTTTTGGCGTCGGGCGTTTTTCGTTATCTAAAATGATAAATTCCTCTATTTGTAATTCCTCTGAAAGCTCTTTCCAGCGTTCAATGTAGCGTGACTTTTCCTCATCAAAATTATCAATTGGATTTGGGTCTACTGTTAAAATATACAGTGGGCAATCTGCCATCGTCGCCATTTTATGACCACGGCGTATTAAACGTTCACCATTTGCTCCGTAATATACACATACTAAAATGGCTTCATCAATGCGACCTTTTGCAAACTTCATCGCTTTGCACCTCTTTTTATATTAATTAGAAAACATATGATATGCCTTCTATCTTCATGCGGCGTTCGTCATGAAATGCTGTACTGTTAGTGTACCGTTAAAGTTTTGTTTTTCATACTTAAAGCAATTGTAAGCTGAAAATGTTGCTCGAATTTAGCATTTTTCTTAACGATTTGTGAAAAAAATGGTGTTTTTTAGAGAATTATGACGTAATACAGTTGTTCAATGCGGATTGCATGAATTATGCAAAAATCACATGTTATACTATTTGTATAGAATAAAATTAGCAATTTTGATTTTAGTATAGCAATTTTGAGTAATTCCGCGCTGATTTTGTTAAATTTTTTTACGCAATTGTTTGTGAAATGTTTCGTCATCATTTCAGAAATCGTGAATTCCAAAACGGTATATGGCTACTTATTATGCCAATCAGCGTTTCGTTAGTCAAGCTCCTAAAATTCATCTTTAGCAATCGATTCAATGTTAGGAGGAAAAAATTTATGATGATTAAATTGGCAGTGCTGTTGCCATTTTTTGCAGCAGCACTGATTCCGCTTGTGCATAAATTCATTAAGCGCGAGCATATTGGCTGGTTTGTTTTAGCTGTGCCAATCATGTTATTTGCATTGATTAGTTCGTACATCCCTCATACAGCTAACGGAAAAACATTCATCCATACGTTGGAGTGGATTCCGAGTCTCTCCATTAACTTCACCACCTATTTAGATGGTTTAAGCATGATTTTCGGTTTACTCATTACCGGTGTTGGTAGCTTAGTTATTTTATATTCGAATTTCTATTTATCAGCGAAAGAATCACTGCATCACTTTTATTGTTACTTACTATTGTTTATGGGTGCCATGCTTGGAGTCGTGTTCTCTGACAACTTGCTTGTGCTATATACGTTTTGGGAGCTAACAAGTGTTTCATCTTTCTTATTAATTGCATTTTGGCATCACCGTAAAGCGTCGCGTGCAGGTGCGCGTAAGGCGATGGTCATTACCGTTTCAGGCGGTGTGGCGATGCTTGTCGGCTTCTTAATGTTATATGCTATGACGAATACGTTTAGCGTTCGTGAACTCGTTGCACAAGTCGATGTCATTCAGCAACACGAGCTATTTATTCCAGCGTTACTTTGCGTATTGCTCGGGGCATTTACGAAATCTGCGCAATTCCCGTTCCACATTTGGCTACCGGATGCGATGGAAGCACCGACGCCGGTTAGTGCGTATTTACACTCGGCGACGATGGTTAAGGCAGGTATTTATTTAGTTGCGCGTATGACGCCGATTTTTGGTGGGGCAGAAACATGGTTTTGGCTCGTAACGTCGGTCGGTTTACTGACGCTGTTTTGGGGTTCGTTCAATGCGGTGCGCCAAAACGATTTAAAGGCGCTGCTTGCGTATTCAACGGTCAGTCAGCTTGGTTTAATTATGAGCTTGTTCGGCATGGGCTCGCTCGCACTTGCGTTTGACTTTTCAGAGGAGCTAACGCCGATTTTTGCGCTAGCAGGGTTTACAGCGCTGTTTCATTTAATGAATCATTCGACGTTTAAAGGTGCGCTATTTATGATGGTCGGTATTGTTGACCATGAAGTCGGCACGCGTGATTTACGTCGTTTAGGCGGGCTGTTGCCGTTTATGCCGCTGACGTTTTCGATTGCGATGATCGGAGCGTTTTCGATGGCGGGGCTGCCACCATTTAATGGCTTTTTAAGTAAGGAAATGTTCTTCACTGCTGTGACGAGCTTGCAGCATTTCGACGTGTTCTCGCTACATAGTGCAGTCATTTGGATGCCGATTGTTGCGTGGCTTGCGAGTGTGTTCACGTTCGTGTACTCGATGATCATTATTTTTAAAACGTTTTTTGGGAAGTACCATCGTGAGCGCTTAGACAAAGAGCCACACGAAGCACCATTTGGCATGCTCATATCACCGTTTATTTTATGTGCGCTTGTCGTGCTGATTTTCTTTTTCCCGAACGTACTTGGGCATTACGTGTTACAGCCGGCGCTTGCGAGTGTGTATCCGACACTGCCATTAGATGCCATTACGCCGCACATTTCTCCGTGGCACGGCTTTAATTTAGAGCTGTTTATGACGCTTGGTGTCATTGTGCTTGGTATTGTGCTGTATAAAACGAAGCGCTACTGGTCGTACGTCTACACGTTTTTACAGCCACGACATTCGTTTAACGCGCTTTATGAGTGGGTTGTGACGACGACTGAAAACACATCACAGCGCGTAACAAACAAATATATGAACGGTTATTTAGTTCATTACTTCACGTACATTTACTTGATTTTTTTAGCGATTATTGGCGGCTATTTCATTATGTCGGGCGCGTTTAACTTTGATCCGTCTAGTGATTCAAAGGTTGAGACGTATGAGTTAATGCTCGTATGTATCGTCGCGTGTGCTGCGGTGTCGCTGCTGTTTGTGAAATCGCGTTTATCGTCGGTTTTAATTACAGGCTTAATCGGCTATAGCGTCGGCTTTTTCTTCATTATTTTCCGCGCGCCGGATTTAGCGTTAACGCAGCTCGTTGTGGAATCGGTAACGACTGCACTGTTTTTACTGTCGTTTAAATATTTACCGAACATTAAGCCAGAACCATCAGCGGCGAGTACGAAATGGCGAAATGCGATTATTTCCGTGGCGGTCGGTAGCTTAGTGACAATCATCGGCTTAACGATTGTGAACTATGACAAGTTCGAGCCAATTTCGAAGTACTTTGAAAATTCGTATGAGCTAGCAGGTGGTAACAATATCGTAAACGCCATTTTAGGTGACTTCCGCGCGTTCGATACGATGCTTGAAGTCGTCGTGTTATTTATTGCGGGCTTAGGTGTGTATACGCTCATTAAGCTACGCGGACGAAAGGAGGCGGCGGACATTGAAAATAAATGATGTCATTTTACGTACAGTCGTAAAAGCAGTCGTCTTCATCATATTAACGCTCGGCATTTACTTATTTTTTGCCGGGCATAATGCTCCAGGGGGCGGCTTTATCGGCGGGCTCGTACTTGCGTCGGCAGTCGTGCTCATGTATTTAGCGTACGACATCGAGACGGTACAAAAGACGATGCCGTTTGACTTTAAAAAAATTGCGGCGATTGGCGTACTGCTGGCAACAGGTACGGCGATTGGCTCAGTGCTGTTTGATGTGCCATTTTTATCGCACACCGATGCGTACTACAACTTGCCGCTTCTTGGCAAAACGCATTTAACGACCGTGACGATTTTTGAAGCGGGTGTGGCACTTACCGTTGTCGGTGTTGTCGTAACAATTATTTTAAGTATTAGTGAAGAGGGGGAGGAGCAATAATGGAGTCGATTATGGTCATTTTAGTCGGTGTACTTGTCGCCGTTGCAACGTATTTAATTCTCTCCCGCAATATTATTCGCGTCATTTTAGGAACGGCATTATTATCACATGCGGTACATTTGCTCATTTTGACGATGGGTAGTTTGAAAAAAGGCAACGTGCCACTGCTTGGTGAATCAGATGGACCATATACCGATGCGTTGCCACAGGCGCTTATTTTAACTGCAATCGTTATTAGCTTTGCTGTAACGGCGTTCGTGCTCGTGCTTGCTTTCCGCACATATGGCACGAATAAAACGGACGATTTGCAAGAACTGCGAGGTAATGCAGATGAGTAATTTATTAATCGCGCCGATGATCCTACCGATTATGACGGCGGTGATTTTAGTATTTTTGCGTGGTAATGTGCGCGTGCAGCGTTTAATGACGCTCATGACACTTATCGCCGTGCTGATTATTAGTATCTTTTTATTAATCGAAGTAGAGGCGTCCGGCATTATGCGTCTTGATTTTAGTGGTTGGCTCCCGCCGTACGGAATTTTATTTGTTGGCGATGCATTGGCGCTACTGCTTGTGACGGTTTCAACAGTTGTGACGATTGCGTGCTGCATTTATGCGTTTTCAACAATTGGCGAGGCGCATGAGAACATGTTCTTTTATTCGTTCGTACTCATGCTTGTTGCAGGGGTGAATGGCTCGTTTTTAACGGGGGACATTTTCAACTTGTTCGTTTGCTTTGAAGTAATGCTTCTTGCATCGTACGTGTTAGTGGCGCTCGGCGGTGGGAAACGTCAGCTGCGTGAGTCGTTGAAGTACGTACTCATTAATGTCGTCGCATCATGGATGTTTTTAGTGGCGCTTGCGTATTTATACGGCGCAGTTGGCACGTTAAACATGGCACATATTGCGACGCGTGTAGCGGAAGTTGGGCAAGACCCTGTGTTGACGACGATTT
The DNA here is from genome assembly GCA_036309765.1 of Caryophanon sp. Lineage (GTDB taxonomy): Bacteria > Bacillota > Bacilli > Bacillales_A > Planococcaceae > Caryophanon. The sequence continues at coordinate 8,096 of JAXJTE010000032.1, forward strand.
CGCTCGTGTTTTTAATTGTATTTAGCTTAAAGGCGGGATTATTGCTGTTCTTCTGGCTACCTGGCTCGTACAGTGTGCCATCGACCTCTGTAGCAGCACTGTTTGCGGCGCTCCTTACGAAAGTCGGCATGTACGCACTTATTCGTACGTTCACGCTCATGTTCCCGCATGACCAAGGTGTGACGCATACGATCATCGCGGTTATGGCAGTGTTAACGCTCATTGCAGGTATGGCGGGTGCGATGGGTGGACGCGACGTCAAGACGATTGCGACATACAATGTGTTGATCGGCGTCGGCTTCATTATGCTCGGGCTTGCCATTGCGAATGAGCAAGCGTTTATGGGCGTTGTGTATTATTTAATGCACGATATGGTCGCAAAGGCGATGCTGTTTTTATGTATCGGCATGATGATTTATTTAACGGGTGAGACGGTCGTGAAAAATATGTCCGGCTTAATTCGAAACTATCCGGTGTTTGGCTGGCTATATTTTGTCGCGTTATGTGCGCTTGTTGGCATTCCACCGCTCAGTGGCTTCGTCGGTAAAATTTTAATCGGGCAAGGGGCGATTACAGGCGGCGATTACGTGCTACTAGCGGTCGGATTTATTTCAAGCATTGCGGTGTTGTATTCATTACTGCGCATTTTCTTAGCTTCATTTTTTGGCGAGACGATTATCGTGCTAGAGGATGAAGTGCCAATTCGTAAAGGGATGATGGGCTCGTTAATGATGTTAACAGCGTGTATTATCTTTTTAGGGCTAGGCGCCAACTATATGATGCCGTTTGTCGAAGCTGCGGCGGCTGTCCTTGTAGACCCATCGATTTATATCGATGCGGTATTACAAGGCAACGAATGATGAGGTGAGCGCATGGTACAATTTATTTTAAACTTATTTATCGCCCTGCTTTGGGTGTTGCTAAAAGATGAAGATTATTTCAAAGTATCGACGTTTATTGCAGGCTATTTAGTCGGCATCGTCATTTTATACATTATGCATCGCTTTTACGGCACGCGCTTTTATTTACGCCGCGTATGGTGCATGATTTCGCTTATTTGGCTGTTCATTGCCGAGCTGCTGTCTTCAAGCGTGTCAGTTATGCGCCAAGTCGTGACGCCAAATTTAAACATTAAGCCGGGCATTTTCACGTACGAGACGAGTTTAACGAGTGATTGGGAAATTACGGCGCTGGCGCTACTATTGACGCTGACGCCGGGCTCGGTCGTAATGGAAGTGTCAGAAGAGGGAAATGTGTTTTACATTCACGCGATGGATATGGAAGAGACGAAAGACCAAGTGCTGCGTTCGATTGCGCGGTTTGAACGAGCGATTTTGGAGGTGACACGCTAATGATGGAAAAAGTATTATTGCTTGCGCTTATGTTGTTTGTTGTGGCGATTGCGCTGTCATTGTACCGTTTAGTTATTGGACCGTCACAGCCAGACCGTGCGATTGCGCTTGATACAGTCGGCGTGAATTTGCTGTCGGCTATTGCGATTGTGTCGGTATTACTTAGCACGAAAGCGTTTTTAGATGCGATTTTAATTTTAGGGATTTTATCGTTTATTGGGACGATTTCCTTTTCGAAATATATCGAAAGGGGTGTGCTAATTGAGCGTAAACGAAATGATTGAATGGATTGCAGTTGGCATGATTTTGCTTGCGTCGATCGTTGCGGTGCTTAGTGCAATCGGGATGATTCGCTTGCCGGACGTCTATACGCGCTCGCATGCAGCAACGAAAAGCGCCACGCTATCGGTATTAATGTGCTTGCTCGGGGCGTTCATTCACTTTTGGCTAACGGATGGCTACATTAGTATTCGTCTGCTGCTTGGTATTATTTTCGTCTTTATGACGGCGCCAGTAGCGGGGCATTTAGTATGTCGAGCGGCGTATCGTTCACGCGTGCCACTTGCTGAGCAGTCAGAAGAGGATGAATTAAAGAGCGTATTGTTTAAGGATGAACGTTAAAACTGTGGATAACTTTTGAAAAACGCATTGCGAGTTCGCTCGTGATGCGTTTTTTGCTGTTCATAACGTCAAAATCTGTGGATAATGGGGATAACTTTGTGGATAACAGAAAATTCACGCAAAAAATCATCGTGCAACATTGTGGATAACTGACGCGTCACAAAATTGTAATGCACTTGACGCATATATGTACTTGCGAGCGTCGAATGAAATGCCTATTATTAAGTACATTGCGAAACATATCGAACAGAAAAGAGCGGTTCCATAGTGAAAAAAATAATGAAGCTCGTGCTGCTAATCATCGCCGGATATCTTTTTTTATATATCAACAATGAATGGCTTATCACAACCGAGCATGTGTATGAAACAAACAATATACCACAAAGCTTTGACGGTTTTCGCATCGTGCAAATAACGGATTTACATGATGCGACGTTTGGCGAAGGGCAGGAGCGTTTAATCGAAAACGTCGCTAACGCTAAGCCAGACGCAATCTTTTTGACAGGTGATTTAATCGACAGCAATCGCTACAATTTAGAGCGCAGTTTGCAGGCAGTGCGCGGCTTTATCGACATCGCACCTGTATATTATGTGCTAGGGAATCACGAGGTAGCGACAAATTACGTCGGCGATATTTATGCATCGCTTGAGTCGCTCGGCGTTCAAACGTTAAAAAACGAAGCGGTTACATTTGAGCGCGGCGACGATACGATGACGATTGCGGGCATTGAAGATCCGCTGATGAATACGCCGACGAAGGATATGCTAGACGAGGCGTTACAATATGTGAGAGACGATGAGTTCACGCTGCTACTTGCACATCGCCCGGAAATGATTGAGCATTATGCGAACGCAGCGGTAGATGTCGTATTTTCAGGGCATGCACACGGTGGACAAATTCGCATTCCGTTCGTCGGTGGGCTTGTAGCACCAGGGCAAGGCTTGTTTCCGAAATATACGAGCGGTCGTTACGACGAGCTCGATACGACGTTGTATTTAAGCCGCGGTTTAGGCAATAGCGGCATGCCGTTTCGCGTGCTAAACTTGCCAGAAATACTCGTTGTCGAGCTGAAAAAAACAAACTAAAAGGCATGGGACGCTAAAACACGTTCCATGCCTTACATTTTTTACTTGAAATTTTTCGAGCGTAGCGAGAAAAATTAAGCTTGTTGCATCGCCTCGACAACTTGTGCCGCCGTCAGTAATGGCTCGCCACCACCTTGCACAAACTGGTCGTTGCCGCCGCCTTTTCCATTAATGAGCGGTAATACATGCGCTGTAATATCTTTCATGCTGCGCGTCACATTTTCGCCGCGTGCTGCGACAATTTGAATTTTGCCATCGACGTGCGATGCAAGGAATACTTGTGCGTCGGCATTTTGTGTAACGACTGCACGTGCAATTTTTTGTAGCTGCTGCATGGATAAATCGTCAAACGCTTGAGTGGCAATCGTATTTTCCGCAAGCTGTGCTACAACTGAATCAAGCTGTACATCAAGTAACGCTTGTAACTTTTTATCAGTTTGCTTCGCGCTATTCATCACTTTTTGCAATGCAGTTGCGGCGTCAGTTTCAGGAACATTTAGCTGACGTGCCACATCGGTTAACACGCGTTTACGCATCGCTAGCTCGTGTAATACGCGCTGACCGCATACGAAATGAATGCGCATTTGCTTTTTCATTTTTTCGACGTGTAAAATTTTCAGCATTTGCACTTGCCCTGTAGAAGATGGATGCGTGCCACCACAGCCGTTGTAATCGAAGTTTGGAATGATGACTAAACGAATGTCTCCTTCGACCGCGACATCTTTACGTAAATTGTAGTCACCAAGCTCGTCTGCTGTAATCCATTTCGTTTCAATCGGGCGGTTTTGTAAAATGATGTCGTTTGCGCGCGCTTCTGCTTGTGCGAGCTGCTCGTCCGTTACAGCCGCCACATCTACATCAATCGTTACCGTTTCAGAGCCAAGATGAAAGCTCGTTGTCTGAATGTTAAACAGCTCAACGAATGCGGCTGTTAATATGTGCTGACCGGCGTGTTGCTGCATGAAGTCGAAGCGGCGCGTCCAATCGATTTGCCCGGTAATGCTTCCAGTGACTGGGGCGCTAACGTAATGGCGAATGTCGTCGCCTACTTTTTCAACGTCTGTCACTGCGACGCCGTTTAACGTGCCTGTATCGTGTGGCTGCCCGCCGCCTGTTGGATAAAACGCCGTGTTCGATAGCACGACATATGCGCGGCCGTCTTGCTCACCGACTTCTGTTACCGTTGCGTCGAATTGCTGAATGTATGCGTCGTTATAATAAAGTAAATGCTTCAAAGAGATACCTCCAAGTAGTTGTTGTATGCTTAGTATAACGCAAATAGTTGACCGCACGTCGTTTTGCGTTATGATTAAGGAAAGACAACGAAGGAGCTTGACGCATGGACATTACACAATACTTAGTAGATGAACTGAAAGACCCAACAAATATTATTGAAGGTAAGCGCTATGAATTTTTAATCGACGTAGACATTGATGAAGAGGACGAGCTATACCGTGAGCAAGGCATCGAAATTCGCGCGATTATCGGTGAGCTAAACGATGTATACAGCTTAAAGAGCTACTTTTTAATCGACAAAGCAGACCAAAGCTACTTAGACTTCGCGTTAGATGAGGACGAGGAAGCGGAAATTTTAGCATTTTGTCAGCAAGAATTAACGCAGCCAGCACCGGAAAGTTTTGAATAAATAATGAAATGTCTTTGTTGATGTATAATCGGCAAAGGCATTTTTTTATGATGAACTGGATAACTACATAGATATAATTCGAATCATTAATATAAAAGTAAATTATATTTTAAATAAAGTTAAAAAATAATTGAATAATATTTAAGTTTAAGTTAATATAAATGTAAGGAAAGTTGAGGTGGAACGATACGATGGAGATGAAGGACATTCCAGATTGGCTGCTCGCTTTAGAAAAGGAAGATATCGAATTCATTAAAAAGTTCGTCATAAATTCAGGCTCGCTAAAGGAAGTCGCTAAGCTATACGATGTGTCTTACCCGACTGTTCGGCTAAAGCTCGACCGTCTCATTGAGAAGATCAAGCTAAGTGTAGAGGCGGAAAATGGCGACTTCATTCAATTTGTGAAGCAGCTCGTCATTGATGACCGCATTGAATTAGAAGAAGCAAAACTCATTATTGAAAAATATAAACACGAAAAGGGGCAAGCGTAATGTTTGGATTGGGAGATATTGCAAGTGTGTTATTATTCACGGTTTTACTAGGGGTGCAGTACGTGTTAGCAAGTCAAAAAAATGTTTACTTGGGTGCGATTTTACCGGTCGCGTTTTTAAGCTGGGGCGTTTACGTGATTGTGACGACGAACGGTCATGTTGTTGGGCAAGGAGCAATCGTGCTGTTAGGGGTAGCATTCCTTTGTGGGCAATGGGCGAACGGTCGCAAATCATTAAAAGCGAAGCAACAAAAGGAATTGCGCAAAATGCAAGTGCAAGATATTTAAATTGGTTGTTAAAGTATATTTAGTTATAAAGTAAAGAAGGGGCTGTCACAAAAGTCAAAATAGACGTTTGGGCAGCCTTTTCATTTTGTACAAATCTTAGCGTACCGATTTAAGTCGTTATGAAAACGCAAAATATTATTCCAACAAACAGAGAGGAGCTGCCCGAAAATTACTTATCGGACAGCCCCTTCTTCTTTATTATTTTCTGTAATGTTGTGACACTACAGATCCAGAACGACGATGCTTTGGAATCCAAACGCCTTTTCGGAAATGACCTCGGACGTTATGAGCTCGTCTAATATGGGATTTAATCTGCACCATATTAACAACTCCAGAAATAAACTAACATCAAAAAATAGTTATCCCGAAATTAATCGGAACAGTCAATTTAATTCCGATGACCTAATATAAATTGTTATATATCTCCTAAATCTTAAATTGAATGTTTACTTGACCTAGTTAGATGTGTTAACATTTAATTTGCTAAGACTAAACATCATACATTACTAAAAAGGTGAAGTAGATTACTCACTTTAATTGATGTCGTACCATATAAGGGACCCGCTGAAGACGAGCGAGGTCCTTTAATACGTTAATTATATCATATGATGAAGTATGGAACAACAGAATATTTGGTCTTAAGAACATATTTTCATTTTTTATGTGTAATTCTCTTTGCTAATTGACCTGCAATAATTTCTATTTCATTCTTTATCGTAGGTATCAGTTTAATTGTTTGTATGTCTTGATCTGTTAATTCTAGAATATTGTCTATAGCGATAGCATCTAATTCTTCTAAAAATTCATCTATAGCACTCAAGATTTGATAAACTTTATAATCCTTTAAATATACGTAATAACCGCGCTCTACATTGACTATTCTACCATCACTTTCTTCTATTAAATCTCTCATAGCACCGCTAAAACTGCCATTTGAAAATTCTTTCTTTGTCTCGTTCTCTACTAGCCCTTTTAGTTCTTTTAATGAAATTGGTTGACCCGAATGATTTTTTAAATAAGCATATACTATTTTTTTTATGATAGGAGAAGCTGCTCCTTCCATATCAAACATGTTTCTAAGTTCGTGTAAGTCCATCAAAACACCTCCATTATTAGAATAACATGAACAAACGAATTTATAAATAAAAGAACAATATTACTTTTATCAAAGTTGGAAATGTAAGCTTTTCGTAAGGTTCATTTACGTTTACGTTCAGCCGATTCGTGTAAGCTATAAGTATAGAAACAAGTTGGAGAGGGGCAATTGAATGGATGCATACGTACAGCCGATTTTAACGGCAGGCATCGTGTTTGTCGTGCTAACGTTTTTACTGTTCGTGCCGTGGTGCATTTACACGTTTCGCAAATACGGCTTTTTATCGTTTTCGAAATCACTCATTATGTTTTCATTTATTTTTTACTTTTTCGCGGCGCTGTTTTTAGTATTGCTGCCGCTGCCGGAGACGACGAATTACTGCGCACAAATTAAGCCAGATACGGTGTTTTATAATTTGCGTCCGTTCCAGTTTGTGTCAGATATTTTATACAAAAGTGGCATTACGATGAATCCGGCGACGTGGGTACAAACGTTTAAGCAGCCGTCGTTTTATCAGGCGTTTTTCAACTTCCTGCTGCTCATGCCGCTTGGTGTTTATTTACGCTATTTTTTAGAGGAAAAGAAATATTGGAAGCGCGCGTTTGTCATTGGGCTTGGCATGACGTTGTTTTATGAGGTGACGCAGGTGACAGGTATTTACGGCATTTACGATTGCCCGTACCGCATTTTTGACGTCGATGATTTATTGTTAAATAGTACAGGAGCGCTGATTGGCTTCTTCATTGCGCCAGTTGTGTTAGCGTTGCTGCCGTCGCACGATGATGTCGTCGAGCACGCAGAGGAAGTGAAAAGGCGCGATGAAGTCGGTCCGCTGATGAAGCTGTTTGCGGTGCTGCTCGATGTGGCGATCATTCATTATTCGTGGGACTTGCTCGTATTGTTAAGCGGTGAGGCGAGTACGTCGTTTGAGTTTATTTATAAGTCAATCATGTATGCGGTCGTGTTTGCGATTTTGCCAATTGCGACAAATGGTGCGACCGTGATGATGCTCATTTTACGATTCCGCATGAAGCCTGAACGCGAGACAAATTTCGTAACAGCGACAGTGCGCAGGTGGATTGCACTATATGCGACGTACTGTATTTTTGAAGTCGCACGCGTGATGAGCCGCTTCGACGTACCGATGGAGAGCGATTTTTACGTCTTTACGATTTTTGCGAGCGTCGGCACATGGGCAATTGCGATGGTGACGCTGCTCGTATTATTCATTCACGGCAGCATCGTATTGCTCGGTCGTGGCAAACGTCGATTTTATTTCGACCGCGCTGCACGACTAGTAGCAACGCGCAAAGTGAAAAAATAAATTTTTCGTGCTAGTGGACATGTTGCCACTAGCATTTTTTATGTGGAAAAGGGGAATAGTATGGAGAGAGTAAGCAAATAAAAGGGGGCAACAATATGAAAGTAGTGATTATCGGTGGTGACGCAGCAGGCATGAGCGCGGCGATGGAAATGGTGCGCAGTGAAGTGGACGTGAATATTACCGTGTTAGAAAAGGGTGACATTTATTCGTACGGGCAATGCGGGCTGCCGTACGTTATTGATGGGACGATTGCCGACACGGACGAGCTTATCGCAAAATCGGTCGAGGCGTTTCGTGAAAAAGGCATCGATGCACGCACGCGACATGAAGTAACATACGTCGACATTGATGAACAAATGGTAGAAGGAACGGACGGGCATACAGGTGAGCCGTTTACGATTCCGTATGATAAGCTCATTATCGCAAGTGGGGCGAGCCCGACGATGCCACGTTGGAACAATAAACAGCTCGATGGCATTCATACGATTAAAACGATTCCGCAAATGGAGGCGCTACTTGCAGACTTAGAAGGAAAGAAGCACGTCACTGTTATCGGGGCGGGCTACATCGCACTTGAAGCGGCAGAAACACTCGTGTCGCGCGGCTTGCAAGTACGCATCATTCAGCGCGGCGCACAGCTTATGAGCACGATCGATGCAGAGCTTGCCGAACATATTTTAGCGGAGGCACAAAAGCAAGGTGTCGAGGTATTACTCAACACGAATACGCTCGGCTTTGTCGGTACGTCGCGCGTCGAAGCGGTCGAGACGGAAAACGGTACGTATGAAACAGATGCGGTGATCGTCGCAACAGGTGTCCGTCCGAATACGCAGTTCATTGAGCATGCGCATATGTATACGCTCGCGGGTGGGGCTATTATCGTTAACGGGCAAATGGAGACGAATGTGCCGAATATTTATGCGGCGGGTGATTGTGCGGCGCATTATTTACGCCACATTAATCGTTATGCGTACATTCCGCTTGGCACGACGGCGAATAAGCAAGGGCGCATCGCAGGGAAAAACATCGTTGGGGAGCTTCTTGACTTTAAAGGTATTCTCGGGACGTCGGTGCTGAAATTTTTTGATGTGACGATTGGGCAAACGGGTATGAATGATAGCTCGGTCGATGAGGTGAATGCGGACGTGCGCGTGATTCGTTACACGGCGAACAATCATGCGTCGTATTACCCGAATGTGCAGCCGATGCATTTATGTATGTTTGTTCATGCGCGTACGCAGCAGCTACTCGGCTTACAAATCGTCGGTGGTGACGGAGTTGATAAGCGCATTGATGTGTTTGCGACGGCGATGACCGCGAATATGAGTTTGAAGGATTTATCGGATTTAGATTTAAGCTATGCGCCGCCGTACAACGGTGTGTGGGATCCATTGCAGCAAATGGCGAACCGCTTTAGCTCATAACGAAGAGGACGACTGGTTTTGTGCCAGTCGTCTTTTTAGTGCGTTAAAAACCGACGATGCCGACGTTAAACATCGTTCCAAAGGCAAAGGACAGTGACAGCAAAGCACGAACGAATCGATTCATGATGAAAGCCCTCCCTTACAATTTAAAAGTAACCATCTATTCCCACATTATGTGAAATTTAATCGTATGAGGAATTGTGTTTAAACGTAAGGTTGCTGTAAGGTTGCGCTAATTTTAACGTAAGCTACGCGGGGTATAGTAAGTGTAACAGCAAGTGCGAAAGGGGTTCATATACATGGAAGCACTATTACACGTGAAACAATTAAATAAAATATACGGCAAAGGCACGCAGCAATTTCACGCATTACAAGATGTGTCCTTTACGATTGAGAGAGGCGAATTTGTCGGTGTCATGGGTTCATCGGGGGCGGGGAAATCGACGCTACTGAACTTGCTCGCAACGATTGATGCACCGACGACGGGCGACATCGTCATTGCAGGACAAACGGTGTCAACGATGAATGCCGATCAGCTAACCGATTTTCGCCGCGACCATTTAGGCTTCATTTTCCAAGATTATAATTTGCTCGATTCCTTGACGGTGCAAGAAAACATTTTACTGCCGCTTGCGATTGCGAAAAAGTCAGCGAAAGTGATCGCCAAAAAAGTAGAGGAAATTGCACAGCTATTTGGCATTGAGCAACTACTGCATAAATACCCGTACGAAATTTCAGGTGGGCAAAAGCAACGAACAGCCGCTTCTCGTGCGCTTGTAACCGAGCCGAAATTAATTTTTGCGGACGAGCCAACAGGGGCGCTCGATTCGAAATCGGCAACGGAGCTACTGCATAGCTTCGTGCGACTAAACGAGGAAAAAGATGCGACGATTATGATGGTAACGCACGATGCATACGCTGCGAGCTTTTGTCGCCGCATCATTTTCATACAAGACGGCAAGCTCGCTCTTGAAATTGTTAAAGGGACGAAAACGCGTCAGCAATTTTTAGAGCAAATTTTACAAACGATTGCACAAATGGGCGGTGACCGTCATGACGTTATTTAGTTTAGCGCGTAAAAATGTCATGCGAAATGTATCGAGCTACGGCTTGTACATCGCTTCGATGATATTTGCGATCGTCATTTACTTCACGTTCGTCACGCTTAAATATAGCGACGACATTTACATGTTAACGAAAACGAATACGCGCATCGACGGCATTATGAACGCATCATCGATCGTCTTAATTTGCTTCGTAGCCATTTTCATTTTTTATTCGAACAGCTTCTTTATGAAAAAGCGTAAAAAGGAAGTCGCGCTCTATTCATTGCTCGGTGTGCGCAAACGAAAAATTGGCATGATGCTATTTTTCGAAAATATGATGATCGGGCTGCTTGCGCTCGTTGCAGGCATGTTCATCGGCTTGTTATTATCAAAAGGATTGCTGACGATTTTAGTACAGCTGATGGGCTACTCAGTCGTTGCAGATTTCGTATTTTCACCTGAAGCGGTTAAGCAAACGGTCATCATCTTCATGTTGTTATTTACAGTGACGTCGCTACAAGGCTACCGCGTCATTTATCAATTTTCATTAATCGATTTATTCCACGCATCAAAAAAGGGCGAGCCACTACCGAGTGCATCAGCGTTTTCTTCATTTAGCGGCGTCGTATTACTAGCGACGGCGTATTACTTATCATTGACGAATATTTTTACATCGAAGCTTTGGCAAATGATGGGCTATTTAACCGTGCCAATCGTCGTCATCGCCTTAACGATCCTCGGCACGTTTTTACTGTTTAACAGTGTGACGGTGTATGCGTTACTGCTATTAAAGAAGATGCGCAACTGGTCATGGAAAGGCTTAAACATCGTGACAACTTCACAGCTGCTATACCGTATTCGTGCCAATGCAAAATCGCTTACAATCATTTCGATTTTAAGTGCGACGACGATTACAGCAGGTGGTGCAGTATACAGCATTTATTACATGACGGGGGAGACGACGAAAAGCGCAAACCCGAATACGTTCATGTCTGTTGGCGAGCCGCTAGACGTACCGAATGAAGAAAAAGTGTATGAGGCGCACGTGCCGTATGCGGAGCTAGAGCTGCTCGGTGAAGACGGTCAAACTTACCGCTACACAGCGATTAGCCGCAGTGAATACGAACAGTTGGCGACGTTTCAGCAAAAGGAATCAGTAGACGGGGAATACGTATTACTAAGCGCGTATTACAGCGAGGATTTTTCAGACATGAAAGCGGGCTCGACGTTTACTGATGCATCAGAAACGATGACGATTGATGCAATTACGACGGAACAAGTGTTAAACGGCTTCGTTGGCATGGCGATGCTCGTCGTACCAGATGCACAGTTTGCAAATATGGAAGTAATAAATACTGCGCACGTTTATGCGTATGAAAACGAAAAAGAGCAGCAGGAGCTTTCGGAGCAACTTGCCGCACAGCTAGAGGACGAGGCGAACTTTGCGAGCTTCCCGCGAGATTACGCAGCAAGTATTGCAGGTGCAGGTTCGTTGTTGTTCGTCGGCAGCTTTTTAGGGCTCGTCTTTTTAACAGCAACAGGCTCAATCATTTATTTCAAAGTGTTAACAGAGGCAGAGGAAGACCGCGACAAATATGCGGTATTACGAAAAATTGGTGTCAATAAGCGCATGATGCTTAACACGATTGCACAGCAAGTTGGCTTCACGTTCACGTTGCCACTCATTGCGGGGCTTGCACACGGCGCCGCAGCATTATCGGCATTTGGCCAGCTGTTTATGATGGACGTGACGAAGCCAGTGCTTGTATGGATGGCATTGTACGTCGCAGTGTATGCACTATATTACATGTTCACGGTATGGAACTTTTATAAATTAACGAAAAGAGGGATTGTATGAAAAAGTTTTTAATTAGCACGATTGCGTTTTTCATCGTATTAGTCGGCGTTGGTTTTGCGCTCGTTTCAATCGATTGGAATCGTTTAAATAAAGATCATTATTACGTACAAATTACGGAGCGAGCAGCGATTGACGAGTTTGTTGATGCGAACGGAGCGGTATACGAAAATTTCTCGTACACGTTGCCAGCTTATGATGAGGAAGGGAACATGCAGCTGTTAGATTTTTCAGCGAATAAGGAGCTGCGTGCTAATGCGTACTTAATGCTGTATGTAAAAGATGGTGATGTCGTAACGTCGTATGATGAAGTGCAGTTAGACGACATGCCAACGAAGGCGAAGGAACAGTTTGAACAATAAAAAAATCCCGAGTAGGCGACGTGTCGCACACTCGGGATTTTGACGTTATAGCGTAATTGCAATGGTTGTGCCGACACCTAGCTCGCTTTGTAGTGATACTGAGCCACCGTGTGCTTCGATAATATCGCGTGCAATAGCCATGCCGAGCCCTGTTCCTTCAATCGTCGCCGTATTCGTGCCGCGGTAATATCGCTCAAAAATATGCTCGACATCGTGTGCGGCAATGCCTTTCCCATCGTCTGCAATCGTTAGCTGCCCTGCATCATCAATCGCAATGCGCAGCGTCACGTTCGCGTCGTTATGCGTAATGGCGTTGTACAAAAAGTTCAGTAGCGCACGACGCATATAATGAGCATCAATGTGCTTTTCAATTGTATGTTCGGGCGCATCAAACTCGATGTTGTACGAAGCAGCGTTCGGATCGTTTAACAAATCGATGACGAGTTCTCGCACGAATGATACGAAGTTGACGGGCAGGCGCTCCATCGGCAATTGCTGGTTGCGTAAGCGCATCGTTAAATTAAAGTCATCGAGCAAATTTTTCATATGATTCGCTTGGCGCTCAATCGTTTGTACATAATCGAGTCGCTCGTCCGCCGTTAGCTCATACGTACTTAAAAGCTCCGCATAGCCGCGAATTGAGGCGAGTGGCGTTTTTAAATCGTGCGATACGTTGCTAATCCATTCCTCGCGCATACGCTCAAGCTTTTGACGTTCTGCTTCTGCTTGCGCTAAATTGTGCGACACGCTTTGTAAGTTGTTAAATACGGGCGCGTACAAGCCCGATTTTTTCGGCACAGGTAGCGGTTGCTTCGTTTCTAGCAGCTGAATAGCATCAATGATACGTGCAATTGGCTTCGTGAGCGGGCGGCTGAAAATCCAGCCCGCGACGAGAATGATGGCGATGTTTATAATCGCAATGACAATAAATAATTTGCGCAGCACGTCGAGTACGTTTGACGTTTCATACGTGAAGACGATGCGCTCTAAATCGGCATTGACGACACCGACAATGTAGTTGTACTGCGCACCGTCACCGAAAAACGTCGTCGTATCGAACTGTTCTTGATAGCGGTACGACTGCACAAAATCGACGGGGCGATACGTAGTCGGTATGTCGTCAGGTACGTTAAAGCTCGACACGACGTTGCCAGAAAAATCGAGTACTTGCAGCCACGCGTTAAATGACGTCAGCTGCTCCGTCACTGATTCGGGGAACGTTACACCGTCGTCGCTTACGATTGCGTGTTCGTCAAGCTGGCGCGTAAACTGCTCAATCGTCGGTGATTTTAATGTGTCGATTGATTGCGTATTTTGCTGAAACAGTAAATAGAAGAAAATGAGCGCGTTCGTCAATAAAAGCACGCTAAAGACGGCGAGCACCATTAATAAAAAACGGCGCGTTAATTTAAGCTGCATACAAACCTCCTACTGCACGACGAATTTATAGCCGAGCCCTTTAACGGTCGTAATGAATTTCGGGTTGGACGGGTCAACTTCAATTTTTTCACGCAATCGACGAATGTGCACCATGACCGTGTTGTCCGAACCGAAAAACTCCTCGCCCCATACACGTTCAAATAGCGTTTCCTTGCTTAAAATACGGTTTGGGTTCGTCAAAAATAGTGCGAGCAAGCCGACTTCCTTTGCTGTTAATTCAAGCAGCTTGCCGTCATACGTAATTTCCGTTTCATCGCTATTCATTTCGAACGCACCGACACGCGTCGTCGTAGCCAGTGGGGCGGTCATTGGGGCAGCAGCTGTAAAGGCGGCGCGTCGCAGCTGTGCTTTAATGCGAAAGGCGACTTCCTTTGGGCTAAATGGCTTTGAAATGTAATCGTCACCACCGATTGCAAGCCCTAAAATTTTATCAATTTCCTCCGTTTTCGCGGACATAAACAATACAGGTACGTTTGAGACAGCGCGAATTTGCTTACATAGCTCATACCCTTCACCATCTGGCAGCATGACGTCGAGCAGCACGATGTCGGGGTGCTGTTGCTGAAACGTATGCCACCCTTGTGCGAGCGTATGAGCGAGCGCGATATGTGTATAGCCTTCTCGCTGCAACGTTACCTGCATTAGTTTTGCGATATCGACTTCATCATCGACAATTAAAATTTTTTCGTGCATAAAAACCCCTCCTGATGTGAAACTTTCTGAAATGCTGTGCGTATACTAACTATATCACTTCGAGGGGGATTTCTATGTTCAAAAAAATGGCTTCAGATGCGTTAGGTTTATCAGATATCGGTGTTGTTGTACCGCGTGACCAGTTCGATCAAACAGAGGCAGACGATTTCACGTTTAACGAAATTGACGAGAAAATTTATTTTTTAATTAAAACGAAGGCAGACGAGTATTGCTTTACGAACTACGCGCTTATTCACGTAGATGGTGCGAATGCGATGAGCAAAAAACGCGCGCTTCGTCGTTACGATTATGAGTACAACAAAATTGATAACGTCGAGCTAGAAACAGCAGGCACAATCGATTTGGACGTAGAAATTAAATTAACAATTGGCAATAAGCCGTTATCGCTCGACATTCATAAAAAATTCGCGGCGGAGATTAAAGATTTGTACAAGGCGCTTCATGCGATTTCATTAGAGCAAAAGCAAGACGCATACAATTTCGAAGCGGCAAACCAAGGCATTCAAGTGGCGGCAACAGCGCTTGGACGCATCGGCAACGACAATATTTCACCAGCGTCGTCGTTTAAGGAAATTACGAACTTCACACAGCGCTGGTTAATGGAGCAGCGTACAGCCCACGTGAAAAAAGATTTCGGGCATGTGTTTGAGCTATATATTCAGAACTAAAAAAAGTACGAGGTGCATTTTTTGCGCCTCGTACTTTTTTATGCATACAATCCTGCGATATAAAAATGTGAGATTAAGCTCGCGGACATTGTGGCATCACAGTTATCTTCAAAAATGCAATCCCACAATGCCTTTTCATTTAATGAAAACCACAACCTTGCAACATCTTGTGCGTCAAAAAGACGGCTCGCTAAATGGTTATCTTGTGCATAACGCACGTCGCGAGCAATACTGCTTTCAAAGAAATGACGCGCTTGCTGCCACTTTTTCGCAATAATTGTTGAACAGCCAATCGCCTCATAAACGACACGCAGCATTTCCTTTTGGCGTAGTCCTTCTTCAAGGAATAAATTCGCTTGTTTTTCAATCATTGCAATCGCATCTTCTTTTGAACGCGGTGTGAACTGCATCGAACCTACTTGCTGCAACCCTAAAATGGTTTCTTCGATGATAACGTAAAATAAATCATCTTTATTTTTGAAATAGACGTAAGCGGTACCATAACCAACACCAGCTTCTTTAATCACTTGTGTCATCGTTGCATTTGCGAAGCCATTTTTCAAGAAAATGACGCGCCCAGCACGAATTAATTTGTTGCGTGTTTCGATTGAGCGTTCCTGTTTCATAGCTGTCCCCTTTAATCGTTTTGCATATACATTCATTTTAACAAATAGTTAAATAATTTGTGCAATATTACGGCTTACACATCATTGGGGAATAAAGAGATAATTTTTGCATGAAATAATGGGAAATACGATCTCGCCGTGAAACGCATTGTTTTTTCGAGGCTTCAACGATAAATGACTGTGACTGTAATGTAAGTTGGCAGCGCTTTTTCGCTAGCTCGGTCACTTCATACATGCTCGTGAAGAAATAAATCGGGTCGGGTGTGGCTTCCATTGGATATTGATGAATGACCTGCTGTGTAAGCGGTGCATACAGCGGAATGTTTTTCTTGAAGTCGTAAAGCATGCGCGCACTTTGACGACTCCCGAAAATCGAGGTGCCTTGTAAGTATAAAAATTTTTCAACAAATGACGTGGTCTCTAAGCATGTGAAATTCGCCGTTAAAGAGCCGTGTTGTGTCTGTGTATAAACAACGCTCTTTGTGTTGGCACTGTAATGCGGAGCCACGACTACAATTTCATCGTTTAAGTTAGGTTCATAACTCATCTGTATAGACAATTCAAGATGCCTCCTTAAACATTAAACGCCAAAAAATTCGCATAAAATAATAAGCTTAACCTCACTACATTTATTTTATAAAAGGACGCCCTAAAAAGACAACTCCTAGTTTCGCGTGTTTAAAAAATACTGTTAAATAACTACAAGCTTTATGTAACTTTTTTTGATTCGCATATTGAAGAAATACGCTATGCCATTTCGCAAATAGCTTCTCTCATTTGAACAATAGCACATGTGAGAAAATGCGCCTCGCTCGCTATAGTAAACATACCTAGGAATACAAGCGTTACATGTAGCGAGTAAGGAAACATTATGGAACAGCACATCATTCATTATTTTAAAGAAGGGGAGCGCACCGACTGGCATGACCGCTATTACTTCAACAAAGCGCTCCAGCAATTCCGCCCGCTTTTATATAAGCTCGTCAACCGATATATTGCGAAAAATCGCCGCGACGAGTACATCGTTTATGCGGAGGTCGCACTATTCGAAGCACTCGAAGCGTACGACGAACAAAAAGGTACGCTCGTCACATGCATTTATACGCACGTGAAATATGCGCTGCTCAATGAAATGAAAAAGGATCAGCAATTTTTGGCGAGACAAATTCCAGTGGACGACGCGGCGCTGACGATTTTTTGTGAGCGCGGCACACAGCTTCATGACGTTAGCGATTATTTCGATGAGCATGTCGTACAAAAAGTGACGCCAGCAGAACTTCAATTGTTAATCGCACTGTACAT
The DNA here is from genome assembly GCA_036309765.1 of Caryophanon sp. Classification (GTDB taxonomy): domain Bacteria; phylum Bacillota; class Bacilli; order Bacillales_A; family Planococcaceae; genus Caryophanon. The sequence goes on from JAXJTE010000032.1 coordinate 25,435, forward strand.
CGACGGCTATTCGTATGATGAGCTGAGCGAACAAACGGGCATCGCTGTTGAGACGCTGAAAAAACGACGCCAACGCTTAGTTGCAAGACTTAAAGCATCGCGGCGTGTATAATGAGCAAATACAACAGAAATGAGGAACGGCATGAAACAATTTGAATTAAGCGCACCAATTATGCGTGCATTACATGATTTACAATACAGTGAGCCAACACCAGTACAGCAGGAAGTAATCCCGCATGTGCTAGACGGGCGTGACGTGCGAGCGCGTGCACAAACAGGAAGTGGTAAAACAGCGGCGTACGTTATTCCGTTATGTGAGCGCATTATGTGGGAAGAAAATAAACCACAAGTGCTTGTGTTAACACCGACGCGCGAGCTAGCAGTACAAGTACAAGAAGACTTCACTGCAATCGGGCGTTTCAAGCGCATTAAAGCAGCGGCAGTTTACGGCAAGCAACCGATTCGCTATCAAATTGGCGAGCTACGACAAAAAACACATGTCGTTGTCGGTACACCAGGGCGCGTACAAGACCATATTGACCGCGGCACGCTGAAGCTAGACGAAATTCGTTACGTCGTGCTAGATGAAGCAGACGAAATGTTAAACATGGGCTTTATCGACCAAGTGCAAGGCATTTTAGCAAACTTACCGAAAGAGCGTGTGACGATGCTGTTTTCTGCCACGTTCCCAGATGCGGTAACACGCCTAGCGAATAAATTTTTAAACGCACCTGTGCAAGTAGAAATTGAATCGCAAGGATTTACGGCACAAAACATCGAGCATATGTGGATGAACGTCGTAGAAGACGAAAAAAATCGCACGTTGCACCGCGTACTCGTGAAGCAAAATCCAGATAGCTGTATCCTATTTTGTCGCACGAAAGATCGCGTTGACGCGCTATATGACTATTTAGATGAATACGGCTATAGCTGTGACCTGTTGCATGGTGGTATGAATCAGCAAGACCGTCTTGATGTGATTCGTGACTTTAAGCGCGGCGAGTTCCGTTATTTAGTTGCAACAGATGTCGCAGCACGCGGGCTTGATATTGAAGAAGTATCGCTCGTTGTGAATTTTGATATTCCGCTAGAGCTTGAAGCGTATGTGCACCGAACAGGTCGTACAGGACGCGCTGGCAATAAAGGAACAGCGATTACATTTGTGACGCCACATGAGAACCGCTTCTTAGCACAAATCGAGGAATTTATCGGCTTTGCGATTCCACAGCAAGACGCACCAGCTGGCTATACGAACGAAGAGGAAGATGCATTTGAGGAGAAAAAGCGCACGTTGCCACCTCGTCGTAAGCTAAAAACAGAAGCGGTAAACGAAGGCATTTTAAAGCTTTATTTCAACGGCGGCAAAAAGAAAAAGCTACGCGCTATCGACTTCGTTGGTACGCTTTGTAGCATTAGTGGTGTGGATGCAAACGACATCGGCATTATTTCGATTCAAGAAACATGCACATACATCGACATTTTAAATGGCAAGGGCGACCGCGTCATGAAAGCGATGAAAAACAAGACGATAAAAGGGAAAACATTAAAAGTACACAAGGCGAAGAAATAATTTATGCATAACGTTTCGTAACATTTGTTACATCGAAACGTTATGCTTTTTTTATGATTTTTTGCGCTAATGAGCAGAATCATCGTTATAAATACTGAAAAACATTCAAAATGGATATGGGCATTCAAATGAACAGAAGAAAAAAATGCTATGCACGTAATGAATTTGTTATGAAAATGACACTCACAAGTAACCGTTTTACAATGGTAGTTTTGTATAATATAACAAGCAAAGCGAACAGAAACGACGAATAATGAGAAAAGGACGATGCAATATGAAACAACTAGTAGCAGTCATAACCGCGCTCGCGCTTGCTTTTACATTAGCAATGCCAGCAAGCGCCGCAAAATTTAAGGACGTATCAGATGGCTATTCACTTGCCATTGAAATTAATTACTTAGCCGACAAAGGGATTATCGGCGGATACGAGGACGGCACATTCCGCCCAAGCAACACGATCGCCAAAAAGCACATTGCACGCATGGTCGTAAAAGCGTTGAATTTACCAAAGGACAATTTGAAAAAGCCAAGCTATAAAGACATTCCGACGACGCATTTATATTACGAGGATATTGCCGCGGCGTACACAGCTGGACTGTTTGACGACGCGTCGTACTTCCAACCAGATGCGACGATTACACGTGCGTTCATGGCACAAATTTTAGCAAAAGCATTTAACTTAAAATCAATCGCGGGCAACTCGGTAACGTATAAAGACGTGCCAACATCATCGCCGTATTACACGCCAATTCAGTTGGTGACGATGAATAATATCGCAAAAGGCTATACAGAAGACGGCACATTCCGCCCAGACAAAGTCATTACGCGTGCGCACTTCTCCGCATTTTTAGCGCGTGCTTTATCGCTGAGTGGTGGAGATTTCACGCCGGAAGTAGGTCATAAATATTTTTATGAGGATGCAGGGAAATACGCGTATCGCATGGAGCTTGACGGGCAAAATACGACAGGTGGCATGACGTATAAATATTGGAACTTATTTGATAACGCATCGAACGAAAAAATGGACTACTTAATGTACGTAACGAGTCCGAGTCATTATTACGAAGGTGTGCCACAATCAAACGTAGGGACGACGATTGAGTTTCCGTTCACGATTGGTCGTAAAGGCGAATCACCAGGCTATTTATCGCGCAACGTGTTAAATACGAAGGTGACGATTGAGATTGCAAGCAAAACATATGATGATGTCGTAATCGTTGAAGAAACGATGCCAAACGGAAGTGGTGGTACGGAGAAAATTACGACGTATTACGCTAAAGGGCACGGCATTATCGCATATAAAAATACAGACGGCTACTTTACGTATTGGTTAACGGACCGCGTAGCTGCTAAATAAACGAAACAGAAGTGTGTAAACATTGCGCACTTCTGTTTTTCGATTTATATAGACGGTCACTAGCGTCGCATTAAAATAATCTAACGCATTTAATTAAACTGAATTTTCTGTAATATACTCTAAACACAAAAAAATCCTTTATAATGGTTGGGCGGTAGGTAACCATCCAAATCCAACATAAAGGAATCAAGCATGGA
>JAXJTE010000033.1:0-4291 GCA_036309765.1 Caryophanon sp.
ACGATTAGTTATACTGGCTTTGTTGAGCATGTCGTATTACTCGAAAATGATGTGGAATTCGTCTATCCAGAGAACATCATTTCGCATGACGAGGCGCGGGCGATTTTACATACGCAGCCGATCATGAAGCTTGGCATTGCACCAGCGCTGAACTGGCAATATGCGTACGTGCAAAATTTTGATTTGTATGGCGTTGGGGTGGACGGGCATGTGCGGCTATGGAGCGAGGAGCCTATGATGCAAGATGCGAAGTTTGAAGCGTTGCCCGATGTTGAATCGATTTTGGATTTGGACGCATTTTTACTCGGTGGGCGACAAGGTGAGGTGACGATGCAGCAACGTGACGATGAGTATTACTGGCGCATTGACAGCGAGGAAGATCGATGTGCAGAAGAAGCGTCATTTGTGCGAGCGTGCCGCGTCGTGAAGCAAATTACCGGTGAGGAATATGCGAATTATTACTTTGAGAACCTTGGCAGCATGCGTCATCTACTAGAGGAAGATGCATATGTGACGCTGCGATTTGTGTATATCATCGATGACATAGCGTTTGATTTTCATGCGATTTCTGTGCATATGAATACGGAGACGAATCAAATTTTATCGGTGTCACAGTGCATCATTCCGTATGAAAAGCTGCGCACGCTGAAAAAGCCGAACCTCACACTCGCGGAGGCGAATGCGATTGTGTATCAATATGCCGATGTGGAGCTAACGTTAGAACGTGACATGGATGATCGCCGCCGCTTTTCGTTTGTGTATGAGCTAGCGTATCCAACGTCGCCAACCGGAGCACATTTGCAGTTTGTCGATGGTTTTACGGGTGAAGTGCATTGGATTTGTAACGACTAAAGTACGGACCAAGACTGCGCTCATGTGTCACGACGTACGACCACGTAAACGCTTTGTCCACGACGTAAATGTCCTCGCAGTCGGCAAACATGACGGCTGTGAGCTTTGCGGGCTGATGAATGATGAGCACGTCGTCTGAATGGTGACCGAAAACGTAATACGCGCTAGCTAGGTGCTCGGTGAACGCTTTGTTTGCCGCAGTGCCTTTTTCGTGTTGGCGGCGCTCGTAGCTAAAGACGTGCCATAAGTAGCCGCAGCTGTAGCGGTCACTCAATAAAAAAATTTCCTCTTTTTCTTTGGCTGTTAATGGGACGAACGTGTTTTCCCAGCGCTTTAAGAAGGCGGGGGCGTAGTAATCGTAATGGGCAAACGGAATGCGGTGATTCGTTAATTGTTCGATGAGTGTGTGCATGTATGATTTCCTCCAATTGAAAAACGGTAGCTATGAACAACGCTACCGAAATATTATTACAGTTTGTTTGCGAGCTCGTCGATTTTGACGGCGACGTGCGTTAGTTCTTCAATTGATTCAGAAATGCTATGAATGGCATCTGCTTGCTTTTCTGATACGTTCGCTGTGTCGGTAATAATGTCCGATACTTCCTCGGCACGCTTTTTCATTTCGTCGAGCAGTCGTCCAATTTCTTTTACTGAGTTGGCACTTTGTTCGGCAAGCTTCGTAATTTCTCGTGCAACGACCGCAAAGCCGAGCCCTGCATCTCCAGAGCGCGCGGCTTCGATACCCGCATTGAAGCCTAAAATGCGCGTGCTTTTTGCGACGCTATTGATCATTTCTAAAATTTTTGCAGAGTCGTTCACTTGATTCACTAAGTTTTGCTGTGCGTTCGTAATGGCGCTCATGTAATCTGTGAGCGTCGTTGCCGATTCATCGAGTGAAATCGTTGAAGCGTGAATTTGATCAGACGACTCGCCGAATGTTTTAGCGATTTCAATAAGAGCAACACGGTTTTGAATGCTAAACGATGCGGCGAACGTACCGATTGCTTTATTTTGTTCATCGCGAACTGGAATAATGGCAATACGCATGTCACTTCCAAATTTCGATGCAGGCACCTCAAAAATATGTTCACGGTTCGTTCGAATGACTTGTACCATCGGATCATCCGCTTCAAGGCGACGTCCAATCACACCTTCTGGGGCAACTTTTATGAGCGGACTTGAAAAGCCAACAACTTTTTCCTTATCCGAAATCGTTAACACGACATCCTCTGAAAAAAGCTTCTCCAAAAGTGGCGCAATGCTGACATAGTGCTGTAAATTTGGATGTAATGTGTTTGGTAAATTACTCATATGAAAACTCCTTTTACTATTGATTCTATTTTACTATTTTACCATATTTATAGAAATGTGTATGTACAATTGACATGTCTATTTTTCGGGAAATGGAAATGATTCATATCAATTCTCATCATTTTACATAAAAAAAGCAGCGATACAAAATTTTTTTTAACGAACCGAAATACCGCTATAGCAACGTTTAAACTACTTTACAATAATGAACTGTAAACGAACATGTTTAGAATGATGTAAAACGTTGGTAATATACTAGCAGTTACACATCACACGTAGCAGACGGATTTGAAGGAGGAAGCACACATGCGTTTACAACATAAAGTAGCCATCATTACAGGTGGGGCAAAAGGAATTGGGGAAGCGGCAGTGAAACGCTTCACAGAAGAAGGAGCGAAAGTTGTCATTGCCGATATGGACGACGCTGCAGGAAATGTTTTAGTACAAACATTAACAGCTGAAGGCAAGGACGTACATTTCGTGAAAACAAATGTCGCTGACCGGGAAAGCGTAGCACAACTCGTTGCTGAAACGATCGATAAATTTGGCACGATTGATATATTAATTAACAACGCAGGTATTACAAATGATGCGATGCTTGCGAAGATGACAGCGGAGCAGTTCCAAAAGGTGCTCGATGTGAATTTGACGGGCGTGTTCAACTGTACACAAGCTGTATTACCGACGCTCATCGAAAAAGGCGCAGGCAAAATTGTAAATACGTCGTCAGTGAGTGGCACGTACGGCAATGTCGGGCAGACGAATTATGCCGCGACGAAAGCAGCAGTAATTGGTATGACGAAAACGTGGGCGAAGGAGCTCGGGCGTAAAGGCATTAACGTGAACGCGGTCGCACCAGGATTTACGCGCACCGATTTAGTCGCAAAAATGCCGGAGAAGGTGATCGAGAAAATGACATCGGTCATCGCACAGCAACGTTTAGGTGAGCCAGTCGAAATTGCGAATGCGTATTTATATTTAGCATCAGGCGAATCGAATTACGTAAACGGGCATGTATTACATGTAGATGGCGGCATTATGATGTAATTTAAATGTAGTAATGTATTTATGTCTAAATGAATTGCGTAAAAGGTAGCAGCAACTGCCTTTTACGCTTTTTGCAACTTTTCGTGGCTAAATGCGTCAACGTTTGAAACAGCTTAATCGAGGTGGCTATGGAAATCTTTTTTACAACGATGATCGAGGAGCGCCCAGCAATCGGGTTGCTGCTTGCCTTTTGTTTACTCGCAGTGCTGTCGTGCGTGCCGTTTTTGCCAACTCCGCTCGTCGTCGGTTTGCTTGCGACGCAGTTTGATTGGTACGTCGCATTTGCCGTTAGTCTTGCAGGTAATATTGTCGGCTCGCTCGCGATGTTTTTATTCATGCGCAAGCTGCTTCGACAATACGCGGCACGACAGCTCGCCAAATATACGTATGGCAAACAATTTGAATCGCTCATGCAGCAACACGGATTTTTAGCAGTGCTAATCGGGCGCATCATTCCGATTATGCCGTCTGCCGCGCTCAATACGATTGCGAGCGTGACCGGCATTTCGTTTACCGCATTTTGCGTTGCGACGTGCATCGGGAAAATGCCGAACTTGCTCGTTTATTCACTAGCAGGTAGTGAGCTACAAAACAGTCCGATGTTAACGACTGCATTCGTCTTATTGTACGTCATCGTATTAGGTGCGGCGGCTAAAGCTGTAAAGACGCGTATTGGAGGAACGGTGCATGCCGATTGATGAAATGAAAACGGCGGCGTATTACGAAGCGCTGCAAGTAGACGTGTGCGATTGTCTATATTGTCGCAACTTTTACGAGGCGGTGAACGAAACGGAGCTCGGTGCGTTTCTTCAGCGGTGGGGCGTGCATATGAATCAGCCGCGGTATTTAAGTCATTTTGATGAGGAGCCGATGCATCGTTACATCGGTGAATATGTGTTAATCGGTGACATGCCACTTGAACAGATGACGGCGCTAACATTTGAGCGAGACGGTGAATACATCATCGCGCAATTCGATCTCGTCGTGCCGTGGGTATTGGCATAAAAAATAGGTGATGCTAGCGCTTGCTAACATCACCTATTTTGTTTACCAAAGTGGTGGTGGTAAGTCGTCTTTTTGC
>JAXJTE010000034.1:0-3124 GCA_036309765.1 Caryophanon sp.
CAATCAAAGCGTGAAATTCGTCGCGCCATTTTAAAAGGCATTGCGATTCCAGGGTATCAAGTGCCGTTTGCGTCTCGTGAGCTGCCGATTGGGCGTGGCTGGGGAACGGGCGGTTTACAACTAACGCTTGCGCTCGTAGGAAAAGATGATGTGTTAAAAGTAATTGACCAAGGTGCAGACGATTCGGTTAATGCGGTCAACATTAAAAGCTTAGTGACGAAAACGACAGGCATTGACACGACGAACGAAACGGCAGAAGCGACGTTAATTCAGTCGCGCCATCGCATTCCAGAAGTACCGCTTCGTAAAGACCAAGTACTCGTGCTGCAAGTGCCGGAGCCAGAGCCGCTTCGAAACGTCGAGCATAGCGAATTTAAAACGAAGCGCATGCATGCAGAGAAGGAATATAGCGGCGCGTACTTAACGCTATTTGAGCAAATTATGCGCTACAACCAAACGTCACAAGGTGCGGATTATCCGGTGATGGTGCACGATCGCTACGTTATGAACCCAAGTCCGATTCCACGCTTTGACAATCCGAAAATTCATCAAAACGACGCGCTTATTTTGTTCGGCGCAGGGCGTGAGAAAAAAATTTATGCGGTGCCGCCGTATACGAATGTCGCGTCGCTTGCGTTTGACGATTATCCGTTCGTCGTGGAGCAGTTTGAAGGAAAAGCATGCCGCGAAACGGGTTTAACGAACGTCTTTTTAGATGAGCTGACGGACGATAACGGCGAGACGTACTACTTATGTAACGATACGAGCTACATGGAGCAAATGCTACGACAAAAGGTGGAGGCGAAATGATGGAAAAGCCAGTGTTAACAGTACGCAATTTATCAAAGCAATACGGCAACGGCTGCACGCATTGTGAAAATGGCGGGGAGCTAGAGAAAAACTTTTGCCCGCGCTGTAAAACGGTGTATGCGTGTCGCAACGTATCGTTTGAGCTATACCGCGGTGAAATTTTAGGCATCGTCGGCGAAAGCGGCAGCGGTAAATCAACGTTTATGAAAAGCTTGTACTTTGATGAAACGGTGACGTCTGGAGAAGGGTATTTAGCGGACTTTGAAGGCGGAGAGACGAACATTTTCACGCAGTCGTCGCAAATGAAGCGCTACATTCGCAATACGATTTTAGGCATGGTGTACCAAAACCCGATGCTCGGACTGAAAATGGACTTCTCATCACTTAGCAACATTGCCGAAAAGCAAATTGCAGCAGGAAACCGCCACGTCAGCAATATGGAAGCGCGCAGCTACGAGCTACTAAAGCACGTCAACATTCCGCTTCACCGCAGTAAGGAAGCGCCGAAAAATTTCTCAGGCGGCATGCAGCAGCGCGTTCAAATCGCCAAAGCGTTGTCGAACAATCCACCGGTGTTACTGCTTGATGAGGTGACGACGGGGCTTGATTTATCGGTGCAAGCAGACGTTTTAGACTTAATTAAATCGATTCAGCGTGAGCGCAACATGTCGATGATTGTCGTATCGCACGACTTAGCGGTTATTCGCATGCTAGCCGACCGCACGATTGTCATGCTAAACGGGGAAATTATTGAGCACGGTTTAACGGACCAAGTGCTAGAAGACCCGCAGCACGCTTACACACAACAGCTCGTTTATTCATTACTTTAAGGGGGACAAGCAAACATGCTTGCAATTACAAACGGCATTATCGTAACAGAGGAACAATTAGTACATGACCACATCGTTCTCGTAGACGGCACAATTATTCACGGCATCGTCCCAGCAAATAGCGTACAGCTAGACGGCATGGACGTCATCGATGCAAAGGGCGGCTACATCGCACCAGGCTTCGTTGATATTCATTCGGATTATATCGAAACGATCATTAGCCCGCGCCCGACGTCGTTTATGAGCATGAAAGTGGGTTTGCGTGAAGGCGAGCGCATTTTAATGACGCATGGTATTACGACGATTTTCCACTCGCTATCGTATTACGGAGACGACAAATATTCACATAAGGCGATTCGTAATCCTGAAAACGTGCAGCGCTGCATCGATGCGATTCACGATACGCATACGACGCCGCACTTAATTCGCCACCGCCTGCATGCGCGCTTTGAAATCGATTCAATCGAGCAAATGCCAACGCTAGAGCAAAACATTTTAGACGGCAAAGTGCATTTACTATCGTTTATGGATCATACACCAGGGCAAGGGCAATACCGCAACTTAGAAATTTATAAAGAAATTATGCGCGGCTACCGTGACATGTCTGATTCTGAGGCGAACGTTCTCATTCAAGAGCAAACAGAAAAAGAAAAAATGACGTTTGACGACATTGAGCGTTTAAGTAAGCTTGCCATTTCAAAAAACATTGCGGTTGCGTCACATGACGATGACGACATTGCAAAGCTTCAGCTCGTGCAGTCGTACGGTACGACAATTAGTGAGTTTCCGATTACGCTCGACGTGGCAAAAGAGGCGACGCGCATGGGCATGTACACAATCGCTGGCGCACCGAACATTTTAAATGGTGGCTCACATTCTGGTAATTTAAGCGCAGCAGAAGCAATCCAAGCGCGCGTCATTAACATTATTTGCAGCGACTACTATCCACCAGCGATGCTACATGGCATTTTCGAGCTCGCGAACAAATACGATGAGGACTTACACCGTCTATTCCAACTTGTCACGTTGAACCCTGCACGCGCTGTCAACATGGATCATGAAATCGGTTCATTAAAGCCTGGCAAAAAAGCGGACATTTTAGTCATTGAACAAATGAACGACGGTTACCCAGTTGTGACGTCAACAATCGTCGATGGCAATGTCATCATGCAAACAAATTACCGATAAGGAGCTTGATTATGCTAACGATCGAAAATTTACAAAAGTCGTTTACGATTCATCATTTAAACAAAACGTTTACAGCGCTCAATGAATTATCATTGCACGTCAATGAAGGAGGCTTTTTAGGCATCGTCGGCAAAAGCGGTAGCGGCAAGTCAACGATTTTAAAAAGCATTTACCGTACGTATGAACCACAGGACGGCGCAATCTATTTCGATTCGGCCGCATTTGGGCGCATTGATTTATTGAAAGCTTCACCGCGCGACATCGTGTATTTACGAAAGCATGAAATCGGCTACGTG
>JAXJTE010000035.1:0-14721 GCA_036309765.1 Caryophanon sp.
GAAATCCATTAACGTACGTAATCCTTCTTCTACTTCAAAAATAACGTTCCCGCCATGACCACCATCGCCACCTGCTGGACCACCATTTGGTACATATTTCTCGCGACGGAAAGCAACCATACCATCTCCGCCATCTCCACCTCTAACGTAAACCTTAACGTGATCGACAAACATCTCTTTCAACTCCTATTGCCATGCTAAACGATATGACAAGCATTCATTCGTTGCTCCGTCGATATCGACATGTATATTTTCAGTATTGTGTAGCGCAAGTGGTTCAATGCATTCAAACCCTTCGACGCACACGAATAATTGCTTTCTTTGTTGCGTTACAGTAACATTTACGGTCAGCTCCAATTCATCCGTTGCTGTCGCCTGCTCACTGTAATGAAGCACTGTTTTTTCCAAGTATTCGACTAATTGCTCCTCATATCCCTGTTGCAATGCTTCGTCCACATGTGCCGTTAAATGCAACGTAAACGCCGGATAACGCCACGTACACGTTTGAAGCCATTGTTGTACTATCGGGCTTTTTAAATAATGAAGCTGTGAGAACATTCTTACGTTCACTGTATATTGCTCGATTAATTGCTTCGCTGCATCAATTTGCCCTAATTCTAAATGCATATGAATGAGCTGCAAATGATTTAAATAATCATGATTTGCATGGCGAATGGCTTCAGACACCGTTAATTGTTCGACCGGCATATGGCTTCACTCCAATTCAATACTATATTCAGTATAACAAGATGTTCGCATTTTTTCTTACACGATGCATGCTCGTGTTTCATTGTGAATACTATAAGAAAAGTTCAATGCTTCATTAAATAACCGTAAAAAAGGCGTCCCGACACTGCGGGACACCTTCAACGTGTGCAGATTAAGCTTCTTGAGCTACTGGGTATACAGAAACTTTTTTCTTGTCACGGCCCATACGTTCGAAGCGTACTACGCCATCAGCTGTTGCGAAAAGAGTATCGTCACCACCGCGACCTACGTTTGTACCTGGGTAAATTTTTGTACCGCGTTGACGGTAAAGAATTGAACCACCAGTTACGAACTGACCGTCAGCACGTTTAGCGCCAAGACGTTTAGACTCTGAGTCACGTCCGTTCTTTGTAGAACCTACACCTTTTTTAGATGCGAAGAACTGAAGATCTAATGTTAATAACATTTCCATTTTGTTCCACCTCCTACACCATTTTATATTTTAGTTCGATGTAGTCACTATAGCTAGCAACCATTGTATAAAATTGCGTTACCATGGTATTTAAAATAACCTGTAACGTCTCGTCTTGTTTTTCATCTAATGTAGCAGGGTCAATTTGAACAGATAAATATCCGCCTTCTTTTCCTTGCTCGATTTGTGGTTGAATTTTCGTTAGGTGACCGATTGCATTGACAGTACCAAAAGTAATTGCCGATGCGCCAGCACAAACTAAATCACGACCATAAACATCAGATAACGCATGCCCTGAAACTTCAAAGCCATACGATTTACGATTTTCATCACTATGAATCGTAACTGTGATCATTGTCAATCACCTCACTTTTAATTAAGCGTTGATTGCTTCAACTACTAATTTTGTGTATGGTTGACGGTGACCTTGCTTACGACGGTAGTTTTTCTTAGCTTTCATTTTGAAAACAGTGATTTTTTTAGCACGGCCTTCTTTAACAACTTTCGCTGTTACAGTTGCGCCTGCAACAGTTGGAGCACCAACTTTTACTGTTTCGCCACCTACGAATAATACTTTATCAAAAGTAACAACTTCATCAGCTTCTACACCTAATTTTTCGATGTAGATTTCTTGACCTGCTTCTACTTTGATTTGTTTACCACCAGTTTCGATAATTGCGTACATTTTACTGCACCTCCTCTTAGACTAAGACTCGCCCGAACTAAGGTGATCAAGATGATACTTAAAGACCTCGTCAGTGCGGTTGTAGCACGGGTGCGCTACAAACTAACATGATAGATATTACCACGAAAAACAGCTCTACGTCAACTCATTTCACAGCTATTGTCATGAAAAAGGTCGGAAAACGTAATACGTCGAATTTTCTGTTTTTAGGCGACGCATCAGAAAACAAAAAAAGGTTGTGCGCATGTCACGGTTTGACGCTTCGCACAACCTTTTTCATTTTATGAGCGTGAGAACAGTGCTTTTAGTTTTGCCCAGAAGCCTTTTTTCTCTTCTTCAATTGACATAAGCGGCACAGATTCACCTAAAAGGCGGCGTGCGATGTTACGGTAGCCAAGCGATGCGCGGTTTGATGAATTCATCACGACTGGCTCACCTCGGTTTGATGCACTAATAACACCGTCGTTATCTGTAATGACGCCGAGTAAATCAATCGATAAATGCGTTGTAATTTCACTAACGTCCATCGCCTCGCCGTTTTTCATTAGACGCTGACGAATACGGTTAATGATTAATTTTGGTGGTTCAATATTTTCAAGCTCTAGTAAGCCGATAATACGGTCAGCATCACGTACTGCTGAAATTTCTGGTGTTGTGACAACGATGGCACGGTCTGCACCTGCAACAGCATTGCGATAACCTTGCTCAATTCCAGCTGGGCAGTCGATTAATACGAAATCAAACTCCTGCTTTAGCTCGCCAATTAGCTGCTCCATTTGCTCTGGTGTTACGTCGTTCTTATCTGCTGTTTGTGCAGCTGGTAAAAGATACAACATATCATCTACACGCTTATCTTTTACGATTGCTTGATGTATTTTACAACGACCTTCTAATACGTCAACTAAATCGTAAATAATGCGGTTTTCAAGACCTAGCACAACGTCTAAGTTACGCAGTCCGATGTCTGTATCGACTAGACATACGCGTTTACCTTGAAGGGCTAATGCAGTCCCAAGGTTAGCAGTCGTTGTCGTCTTACCAACGCCGCCTTTACCTGATGTAATAACTATTGCTTCCCCCAATTTAGAGCCCTCCTTTAGCCATTTCTACCGATTGACGTAAATGCTTTAACATTTGTAGGCGATCAAACTCGATGCGTCCTGACTCGTCAATGTATGCACAGCCATATTCTGGTTGCACAGCGATTTGCTCTTTTTCATCAAACATAATTTCTAATTGGTCAGCAATACGAACTTGCGTTGGCTTAAAATAAGAAGCAGCAATGACTGCATCTTTGTCACCCTCAACACCTGCATGCGCCATTCCAACAAGCTTCCCTAATACATAAATACTACCAGTTGCAATTACTTTACCGTTTGGATTAACATCACCAACGATAAATAAATCGCCAACCGCTTGAACGTGCTGCCCTGAACGCACAACACCCATATGTATTTGTGATTTGTTTTCAAACATTTTTTCTTGGTATTCCTTGACCGTCATTACGTCACTTACAACTTTCGATACGCGCATGTCACTATGTTTGTGTACGATTTGCATCAGCTCCTGCTTTTGCTCTTTCTCACAATAACGATACCCTAAGTGTAACTGTACATTGATTGGTTCATCGGATGCCTCTTTCACTTTCTCTTCCAACTCAACAAGCAAATCTGAAAATAAACATTGATCATCTAGACGTAAAATTAATCCGTCTTTCGTGCCTTTAATATGAACAAGCGTTTTTTTCATTTCGTCACCTCTCTTTTGATGTTGTACTTCATTTATTCAATATGCTGTAAAACACGTGCGCTAATTAAATATTTAAAAATCCAACCAAGCATTAATAGAAATAATAAGTTGGCACCAATTGTTGGCAATAGACGATCATACACAAACACATCCATCGGCATCGCTGTGTATGAAATAAAATAGAAGAATTGATACAGCACAAATTCAAAAACAGCCATTAAGCCAATTGCTAGCGCAGTCGTCGTAGCCAAATGCTGATGCATATAGCGCACCGTCGAACCTGCGATAAAGCAAATCATTGGGTATAGCACTGTATAGACTCCGATTAAGTTTAAATAAAACACATCAAATAAAATACCGAAAATGAGCCCGTATTGCATCGCACGCCCTCGGTTATAATATACTGAAATAAAAATTAAGTATAAAAATAAAAAGCGTGGCACTAAATATACCGTACGATCATTAAAATCTAACGGCGAAAAAAGCGCTAAGTTCGACTCCACAAAAAATAACACTAACGCAATGAATGGAATGAGTAAGCGAACAATCATGATTCGCCCTCCTCGTCCGTTTCATTCGTTAAGTCCTTATTCGTATTGTTGCCATCATAACCATCGATTGATGTTACACTGCGCTTGGCGATAATGACATGGTCAAGTAGCGAGAAATTCGCTGCTGGCTTAATGTATGCCATTTTCGTTAACCCGAAGTCATCAGTCGTCACTTCTGTTACGTCGCCGATTAAAATACCTCGTGGGAAAATGCCGCCCAGCCCAGATGATACGACTTGCTCGCCTTCTTTTATCGTCGCGCTTGAGTCAATTCGTTTCATAATTAATTCACCGCGTTCTACGTCATATCCTTCGATTAAGCCGTATACTTCTTGGTTTCCACTTAACACCATCGATGATACTCGGTAATTCGGGTTATTTGTAAATAATAATTCAACCTCTGAAGTAAATGGTGTAACAAGTACAACTTTCCCAACAAGACCAGTTGCTGTTTGTACTGCCATGTTCACCTCAACTCCGTGCGTTGAACCTTTATCTAAAATGATTTTTTCTTCCCATTGATCCGGGTTTCGCGCAATTACGGTCGCTTGAATCGATTCATAATCGCTTAGCCCATTTGTTTTCTCTACTACGGCACGCAGCTTTTCATTTTCTGATTGCGATTCTTTTAGCTTAGCATCCAGTACCGCAAATTCATCTAAACGTGCTTTTAAACGCTCGTTCTCATCATACGTATTTAATAAATCATTGATATTGACAAAGACGTCCGTAACAAAGTTCATCGGCTTCGAGACAAGACTATGCCCAAAGCCGACTGCATCTTTAATCATTTGCTCCGGTAATGTCGCATTATCACGATCGCGTAGAGTAAAACTTATCAATGCCACAAGAAAAATCGTCCCAAATAGCAACAGTAAAATCTTCTTATTTTGAAAAAATTGTGGCATTGCTTACACGTCCTTTTATCCGATTACTTCCCTTGTTGAGAACGGATTAAATCAATATGGTCTAACGCTTTCCCTGTACCGATTGCTACGCAGTCTAATGGATTTTCCGCAATGAACACTGGCATATTTGTTTCGTCACAAATTACTTTGTCTAAGTTGCGCAGTAATGCACCGCCGCCTGTTAACACAATCCCGCGTTCCATTACGTCTGCTGATAGCTCTGGAGGTGTTTGCTCTAACGTACGTTTTACGCCTTCCGTAATTTGAATTACGCTCTCACGTAATGATTCAGAAATTTCAAGCGCTGTAATTTCGATTGTTTTCGGTAAGCCTGTCACTAAGTCACGACCACGAATTTCCATTACTTCGTTCGTGCTACCTTCCATTGACGCTGTACCGATTTCCATTTTTACCGCTTCAGCTGTACGCTCACCAATTGTTAAATTATACGTTTTACGGATGTAGGCAATGATTGAGTGATCCATCGCATCACCGCCACAGCGTACTGATTCAGACGTTACGATACCACCAAGTGAAATAACGGCTACTTCCGTCGTACCACCACCGATATCAACAACCATTGAACCTGTTGGATCCCATACTGGTAAGTTCGCGCCGATTGCTGCTGCGAATGGCTCTTCAATTGTGAAAGCTTCCTTAGCGCCTGCTTGACGAGATGCATCGATTACTGCGCGTTGTTCTACTGACGTAATACCATATGGTACACAAATCATAACGTTTGGTTTTTTCCAATTCGAACCTGAAGATTTTAATGCTTCTTTTAAATAATATTCGATCATCGCTGTTGTAATATCAAAATCCGCGATAACCCCATCTTTCATTGGTCGAATTGCAACAATTGAACCTGGTGTACGACCAATCATGTTTTTTGCATCATTACCAACGGCTACGATATCTCCCGTTTTTGTATTTTGTGCAACTACTGATGGTTCGCGTAAAACAATTCCTTTTCCTTTAACGAATACTAAAGTGTTAGCTGTACCTAAGTCGATTCCGACATCTTTACTTCCTAATCCAAACAATTTGTGTACTCCCTTTCTATATCACTTACGTTCGTAAGCCCTCATTTATGAAATCATACGCTTAATTATAGCGGAAAAAACGTAAAATTACAGTATGACTTATTTATTTTCTACCATAAAATAAGTATTTCTTGCATCATTGCCAACAAAATGGTGTATTTTATTATGCCGTCACTGTAACTTGTAATTGCTCGTTGCGTCGAATCAAGCTGACTGATTGTGCAGCGAGCGACTCTTTTTTGTTATGTTTGTTATAAATAGCAGTATGTATGTACGTTTCTGTAGCATTGACGTGCCGTGCTAAAGAAAAGTTCCGAAACGATGAACAACAATAGAAGGATTGTCTCAACAATTCATGTTGTGAGACAATCCTCCTTTATACTATATATCCTTTTTCCTTGAACGACAAGTATTCATAATCACCAATGATTAAATGATCGACCACATCAATGCCAATAATTTTCCCCACCTCGACAAGTCGGTCTGTCACCTCTAAATCTTCGGCACTTGGCGTGAGCGTGCCACTTGGATGATTATGCACAATCAAAATATTCGCCGCTGCTCGTTTAATGGCGTGACGAAAAATCTCCCTCGGGTGCACGATGCTGGCATTTAAGCTCCCAATAAACACGGTTTCCTTATGCATCACTTCGTTTTTCGTATTTAAATAGAGTACAAGAAAATGCTCCTGCTGAAGGCCGCTTAGCTCCTCCATGACGTACTCCGCCGCATCTGCTGGTGAGCGAATGCTGTAGCGTGTTACGTCTGTTTTTGAAGCAATGCGTTTGCCTAGCTCAATTGCCGCAAGCAGTTGTAGCGCCTTCATTTGCCCGATACCTTTAATTGCCGTAAGCTCCTGCACCGTCGCTTCCCTTAACTGCTGCACACGCTCAAACTTATGCATAATGTCGCTCGCTACATCTGTTACAGCGGCTTCCTTCGTCCCGCTTCGCAAAATCAATGCGAGTAACTCTTCATTTGTCAGTGCCGCTGCACCGTACGCCAAAAATCGTTCACGTGGTCGTATGTGCATCTCATCACTCCCTCTTAAAGCGTTATAATGCGTTGAGAAAGAAGCTGCTCACAAAGAGTCGCTAGCGGCAAGCCGACAACGTTTAAATAATCCCCTTCGATGCGCTCGACTAAAAACACACCATCCGTTTGAATACCGTAGCCACCTGCTTTATCAAATGGGTCACCTGTTGCGATATATGCAAGCAGTAGCTCGTTTGATACGTGTTTAAACGTCACTGCTGTTTTTTCGACAAATACCGTTTCGCGCCCATCCTCTTCAATAATGGCAACCGCTGTTAATACGTGATGTGTTTTGCCGCGCAACGTTTGTAAATGCGCTAGTGCCTCCGCTTCGTCAACTGGTTTATGCAGCAGCGTATTGCCCTGTGCAACCGTCGTATCTGCTCCGATAACAACTGCATGGTGATGCGACTGTGCAACTGCTCGTGCCTTTAGCAATGCCACATCCTTTACGTATTGCTCCGGCGTTAATACCGCAATACTTTGCTCATCTACGTCTGCTGTATGAATCGAAAATGGCACGTTTAGCCGCTCGATTAATTCCTTTCGTCGCGGTGATGCCGATGCTAAAATAAGCGTTCTCGTCGTATGAAACTGCATGCATTCTTCCTCCTCTATAACGTTACGAGCAATTGATTGTTTTCGCTATACATTGTACGAAAATTTTATTTTGCACACGCTGCTAATAAATAAAGCGAGCCTGTGACAACGACTGGTGCGCCGTCTTGCGGAATTTCTTCTAATGACGCGATTACGTTGCCATCCACATACACCCGCATGTCCTCTGCCGGCAATGCACGCTCATGCGAAAATGTCATAAATGAAAATGATTTCGCAACAGGCTGTAATACGCGAATAACACCCGCGACATCTTTATCGCGAAGCATGCCGAGCACGATATGCACACGTTCACCTAGTTGCTGCTCAATCGTTTGTGCTAACACTTGCGCCGCTGCGACGTTATGTGCACCGTCCATATATACATTTGGTGCAATTTGCTCAAAGCGATACGGTATGTACGTTTTTGCCACTGCTGCTTGCACACGTTTTGTCGCTACATGCACCTTCATTTTTTCACAAAATAGCACGAACGCTGTAATCGCAAGTGCCATATTATGCTGTTGATGCGCACCCTGTAAGCTCGGCTGTAATGCATCAAACGTGACGTCACCAAACGTGTAACGCCCGTTTTCTATCGTAAAATCTTTACCGAACGCATATAACGGCATGCGTTTTTCTTTGGCTGTTTGCTGCATTACTTCTGCCGCTTCCGTTGGTAATGCACCGATTACTGCCGCTGCACCGAATTTGAAAATGCCCGCTTTATGCTCAGCAATTTGTGAAAGCGTGTCTCCTAAAAACTGCGTATGCTCGCTCGCAATCGTCGTCACAACGCTAACGAGTGGCTTCACAACATTCGTCGCATCTAATAAACCGCCCATGCCCGCTTCGATAATTGCAACGTCCACCTTTGCTTGTGCGAGCGCGACGAACATCGCAACGGTCACTAGTTCAAAATCCGTCAAATCCGATACGTTCGCTCGTGCGATTTGCTCCATCGCGGCGTTCATTTGTGCCGCTGTAATGGGCGCACCGTTTAGGCGAATTTGGTCGTGCACATCGATAAATGCTGGTGATGTAAACACACCTGTTTTGAGTTCACGCTGTAATGCTAGCTGCTCTAAAAAGCCAACTGTTGAGCCTTTGCCGTTCGTACCTGCTACGTGAATGACGTGCAGCTGCTTATGTGGATTGCCTAGCTGCTGTAATGCGCGTTCGATGTTTATGAGTCCTGGCTCAATCGTCTGCTTGCTCGTGATGCCAAACCGTTCCTTGTAGCTTACTAATCCTTGAATTTCCATAATGTTATTCCCCCAACTGTTGAATAAATGGTCGTGCCTCTGAAATAAAATAAAGTGAACCTGTCACAATGAGAACATCATCTTCTGTGCGCGTCGCTACATGCTCGCGAATATACGTGCGCCAATCACCGACCGCTTGCTTTTTCGCATGCGTTGACTGCTGCGCGAGCGCTTCTGCTGTTGCAGCGCGAGGCATCGGCATCGTCGTAAACACAATCGTCTGTGCGACCGCATCCATTTTTGCGATGCTTGCAGCGTGGTCTTTATCGTGCATCGCCGCATAAATGAAATGATAGTTTTTGTTCGGCAACGCGTGCGTAAGCGTATGAATTAACGCCGCTGTTCCTTGCTCATTATGCGCCCCGTCAATAAATACATTCGGTAATACTTGCTCAAAGCGCCCTGCCCACATCGCACGCGTTAATGCCGCTTCTACTTGTGCATCTGTTAACATCACATTCGGCAGTAGTAATACCGTCTGCACTGCGACAGATGCGTTACGTTGCTGATGCGCACCAAGCATGTTGAGCTTTACTCGTATGTCGCGCTCACCACATGTAATACGGCCGACTTGCTGCTGTGCATCGACGCGCTCCTCCACGAACGTAAACTGCTCACCGTATGCGTAATGCGGTGCGTCTTGCTCAGCTGCTACACGCGCAATGAGTTCGTTCGCTTCTCTTTGTGTTACGGCAGTTACGACCGGCACGTGCGGCTTTATGACACCGGCTTTTTCATGCGTAATACTTTGTAGCGAATCTCCAAGCAACTCGGTATGATCAAAGCCAATCGACGTTATAACACTGACAAGCGGTGTTGCGACGTTCGTTGAATCGATGCGCCCACCGATACCGACTTCCATCAACGCGATCTCGACTTCTTGTTCCGCAAAATAACGCCACGCGATAACGGTCATAATCTCAAAAAAATTCGGCTCAAGCTGCTTGCGTTCTATTACGTCCGCTACGTCATTTACGTACGCGATAAGCAGCTCATCTGAAATGTCGATGCCGCCGATTGTTAGGCGCTCATTCATTTTTTGCAAATGCGGCGACGTGAACGCTCCGACGCGCACATCTGCTTCCATTAATAGCTCGCGCATAAAGTTGACTGTCGAGCCTTTGCCGTTTGTGCCTGCTACGTGGATAAACGGCACGCGCTGCTGTGGATTGCCAAACGCCTCTAGTAGTGCATGCATCACGGCTAATGGCTCCGCTCGCTTGCCACCGCTACGCAAGTGAAATAAATATGCCTCACATTCAGCAACTGTTGTGAAACGTTCCAAATTGTTCACGACCTCTCCGTTCAATGTATATCCTTGTCATTTTATCGAATGGCTGTGCGCGTGACAAGGAAATAAATAAAAAAGCAGCACGAGGGATTCCCCCGCACTGCCAGTCACTTATGATAATGCTTTTAATTCCTCTAAACGTTTTGCTACAGCTGCGTGCTTCGCTTCGTAATCCGCAAGCTTTTCGCGTTCTACGTTTACTAAAGCTTCTGGTGCTTTTGATACGAATTTCTCGTTTGAAAGCTTGCCGTTTACAAGCTTCACTTCTTTTGCCCACTTCTCTAATTCTTTTTGTAAGCGAACCATTTCTTCTTCGATGTTAATTAAGCCAGCAAGTGGTAAGAACAGCTCTGCGCCTGATACAACAGCAGACATTGATTGCTCTGGTGCTGTGAAGTCGTGACCGATCGTTAATTGTTCTGGGTTACAGAACTTTTCGATGTATGCACGGTTCTCTTCTAAAATCGCCGCTGTTGCTGCGTCTTTTGCTAAAATGCTTAAGTTTACTTTTTTGCTCATCGGCGTATTTACTTCCGCACGAATATTACGCACTGAACGAATCATTTCTGTTAACAGCTTCATATTTTGTGCATCTTGCTCGAAGTTGAACGCTTCGTTTGCTGTTGGCCAAGCTGCTGCTACGATTGATTCGCCTTCGTGTGGTAAGTGCTGCCAAATTTCTTCTGTTACGAACGGCATGAATGGGTGTAATAAACGCATTGTGTTATCGAGCACGTATGCAAGCACTGAGCGCGTCGTTAATTTCGCCGCTTCGTCATCACCGTATAATGGTAATTTCGCCATTTCAATATACCAAGAACAGAAGTCGTCCCAAATGAAGTTGTAAAGCTCACGACCTACTTCACCGAACTCGTATTTATCCGCAAGTGTCGTTACGCGGTCGATTGTTTCGTTTAAGCGAGATAAAATCCACTTGTCCGCTACATTTAAGTTGCCTTCTAAGTTAATTTGCTCAAACGTTAAGCCTTCCATATTCATTAACGCGAATCGTGATGCGTTCCAAATTTTATTCACGAAGTTCCACGTAGACTCTACTTTTTCTGTTGAGTAACGTAAATCTTGACCAGGTGAAGAACCTGTTGCTAAGAAGTAGCGCAGTGAATCGGCACCGTATTGCTCGATTACGTCCATCGGGTCAACACCGTTTCCAAGTGATTTACTCATTTTGCGCCCTTCTGCATCGCGCACTAAACCGTGAATTAATACGTCTTTAAATGGACGCTCGCCTGTGAATTCTTTACCTTGGAAAATCATACGAGATACCCAGAAGAAGATGATGTCGTAACCTGTTACAAGTGCTGCTGTCGGGTAGTAGCGCTTGTAGTCAGCTGCTTCTGTGTCCGGCCAACCCATCGTCGAAAACGGCCATAATGCAGATGAGAACCACGTATCAAGTACGTCCTCGTCACGCGTCCAGTTGTCTGCGTCTGCTGGTGCATCTTTGCCTACGTAAATTTCACCTGTTTCGTTGTTGTACCAAGCTGGAATTTGGTGACCCCACCATAGCTGACGAGAAATACACCAGTCGTGAATGTTTTCCATCCAGCGGTTATATGTGTTTTCGAATCGATTTGGTACAAAGTTTACTTTTTCGTCTTCTTTTGCTTGCATCGCTAACGCTTCTTCTGCAAGTGGTGCCATTTTTACGAACCATTGTTTCGAAAGGTACGGCTCAACAACTGCGCCTGAACGCTCTGAGTGCCCTACTTGGTGCGTATGTGGCTCGATTTCTACTAACACGCCTGCTTCTTGTAAGTCTGCAACGATTTGCTTGCGACATTCGAAGCGATCCATCCCTGCATATTTGCCAGCAAGGTCGTTCATCGTGCCGTCTTCGTTCATTACTAAAATGCGCTCTAAATTGTGGCGGTTCCCTACTTCAAAGTCGTTCGGGTCATGTGCTGGTGTCATTTTTACAACGCCTGTACCGAAATCTTTATCTACGTAGTCATCTGCTACGATCGAAATTTCACGACCTACGATTGGTAAAATCACCGTTTTGCCTACTAAATGTGCATAGCGCTCATCTTCTGGGTGTACCGCAACGCCTGAGTCACCAAGCATCGTTTCTGGACGAGTTGTTGCTACGCGTAGCTTACCCGAACCGTCTGCTAACGGGTATTCCATATGGTAAAATGCGCCTTCTACTTCTTTATGAATTACTTCGATGTCTGATAACGCTGTTTTTGCTGCTGGGTCCCAGTTAATGATGCGCTCACCGCGGTAAATGTAGCCTTTTTCGTATAATTTAACGAATACTTCATTTACTGCTTCGTTTAGCCCTTCATCTAATGTGAAGCGCTCGCGTGTGTAGTCTAAGCCCAGACCAAGCTTAGCCCATTGTGAGCGAATGTGTGAAGCGTATTCTTCCTTCCACTCCCACGTTTTTTCTAAGAATTTTTCGCGTCCTAAATCATAGCGAGAAATGCCTTCGCCGCGTAGCTTTTCTTCTACTTTCGCTTGCGTTGCGATACCGGCGTGGTCCATCCCTGGTAACCATAATGCGTCATAGCCTTGCATGCGCTTCATACGTACTAAAATGTCTTGTAACGTCGTATCCCACGCGTGACCTAAGTGCAATTTACCTGTTACGTTTGGCGGTGGAATCACGATTGCGTACGGCTCTTTTTCTGCGTCTGGCTGCGCTTCAAAAAACTTCCCTTGTAACCACCAGTCGTAGCGTCCTTCTTCTACTTTTTGTGGTTCGTATTTCGTTGGCATTGATAATTCTGTCATGAGAATCTCTCCTTTTGTTGTAAAATAGGCTCGTTGTGCATTGCGGCTCGCTTTCCTGGGGCGTGGCTTGAGCCTCCTCGCTACGCTGCGGGGTCTCAAGTCTCACGCTTTTCCCCAAGGAGTCTCGCCGCGCACAACTAACCAAATATTACTTTTCACTCATTTTGGCAGTAAACCTACTTCGTTATAAAACGTAAAAAAGTGCAAAACAAAACTCCCATCGTCTATATAAAAGGACGAGGGAGTTAATTCGCGGTACCACCTTTAATTCTGTTAGGGTCAAGTTAAGCGGTCGCATACTGCGGCACTCGTCTCACTCGTCCGCTCACGAACTACATGTTCTGTTCGCGTCTTCGTTCAACTTCGTTTCTTGTCTGACAAACGCTTTCTGATTAGTCATCAAATCGCGCTTTTCCCTATCAGCACTTCATTGTCGATAACGGTGTTTAACCGGCACTTTACTACTGCGATTTCATAAAGGCTGCTCCTAGGCTACGTTCAAATGGGCTACTTTAGAAACTTTTCAGCTACCGTTTCCTCTCTAATCAAGCGCGTGCATTTTACTCTTCCTATTCGTTGCATCAATATTGAACTACACACATTGTAATCAATTTTGCGGTCATTTTCAAGTGTTTGCCGTTACCGCTTCTTCAATGCGGTAATGATTGCGCCCGTGCTGCTTTACCTCATACAACATTACGTCCGCACGCTTATAAAAATCATTCAGTTCCTCCGCGCTTGTAATGCTGCTACTAAAGCCACCGATGCTAATCGTCACGTACGCGCTCACTGCTGAACGCTCATGTACAATCGCGGCATTTGCAACCTCTTCTTGAATGTCTCGGCAAATATTTTCTGCATGCGCTGGTGTCGTCATCACTAAAAATTCCTCGCCGCCCCAGCGTGCCACGTAACCATCATACTGCGCAACGACGCCTTGAATGATTTGCGCTAGCTTATATAGCACGCAATCGCCTTGTACGTGATTATAAAAATCATTGTACTGCTTAAAATAATCGACATCCATCATAAGTAACGTGAGCGGCTCTCCTTCATGCTGTTGAATATAACCCGTCGCATACATATAAAAGCCATTACGATTTGGGATCATCGTTAAGTTATCGTACATCGCCTGCTTCGTTAACGCTTCATTCGCTTGCACGAGCGCTGCCATTAAACGATTCGATTCCGCTACACTTTCTTTTAACTCAAGGTCTTGCTCAATGACGAGACGCTGTGTGCGTGCTACGAAATGTTGCACTGCTAGCCCAATCAACAAAATATTTAAGATGAATATACTTTTTTCATTTATTAGTGACTCTCCCTCTGTCATTTCACCTAATCGCATAAGGATAATGCCAAAGCTAAAAATACTGAACACCATAAAAGTACGTAGTTGCATAACGAATAACGTCGAGCAAAAAAAGTAAATAATCGCAAATATAAAATAATGCTGGTGCTGTTTAATATCAATATACGAAATACAGACGCCGCACAAAATAATGCCGTATATATACACATTCATCACTGTTTTTGTATATGTTGTTTGAGAACGATAATGAAACCTGAATTATTCATGACTAACTAAATCCAAGCCGATTTTTGTTTTTCTAATGTTGAATGCTCTTTTTTTGAGGGATTTTATCGGAGAGCTATACAA
>JAXJTE010000036.1:0-7572 GCA_036309765.1 Caryophanon sp.
CCGTCCGCCGCTAAGAATTCAAAGGTACAAGTACCGATGAAGTCTCCGCTCGACTTGCATGTATTAGGCACGCCGCCAGCGTTCGTCCTGAGCCAGGATCAAACTCTCCATAAAAGTAGAATTCGAGTTGAGCTCAAATTTTCACTCCGACCGAAGTCGAAATGTTGCTGGCACCAATTATGATGTCCAAAATCGTTTGCTAGTTAAACTAGCTATGTTTCATCAACGTTTGTTGTTCAGTTTTCAAGGTTCAAATGTGACTTTTCAAATCTTACTGTATGACTGATTTGTTGTCAACGTTTTATTTTGTTGCGTCTTGTTAAGGACAATTAATAATATATCGTACAGAGAAACATTACGCAAGTACTTTTTTAAAAAAACTTTTTAAAACTTTTTAAATCGACGACGAATAGCGTAATGCCAATAAGTATAATCGCTGCGCCTAACGCTTGTAGCACTGAAATTGTCTCGCCGAATATAAAGTATGCGGCGATTGCTGCGCCGACTGGTTCAAATAAAATCGCAATTGAAATGACGTTTGTGCTGACGTATGCGACTGCCCAATTAAATAACGTGTGACCGAGTAAGTTCGGGACGACTGCTAATAATAAAAAGAGCAGCCACGTTTCTGTTGAGTATGGTGTGAACGAGTCACCTTTAATCAGCATGTAAACAAATAGCGTAATTGCACTCGCGCTATAAACAATTGTCGTATACGTAACGAGTGATACATGTTGACGCACATGCTGCCCAAATAATAAATAGCCTGTAATAAGTGCGCATGCTGCCAATGCTAATGCGTCGCCATACAACGCTTCCCCACTTGCACGAAAATCGCCGACACCGATTAAACAGCTGCCGACAATTGCAATCAGTGCGGCGATAAATGTTTGAAGTGTGATTTTCTCTTTGAAAAATAAATACGTACCGATGAACGCAAATAGCGGCTGCATCGTCACGAGTACAGTCGAGCTTGCGACGGACGTGTAGTTCAGTGATTCAAACCAAAGAATAAAATGAAACGCTAAAAAAATGCCGGCGATTGCAGAGAAGAACCAATCGCGTTGTGACAGTGTGTGTAGCTCCGTTCGATACTTGACTAAAAACAGTGGCATCATGAGCAACACGGTAAACAGCATGCGGTAAAAGGCGATGACAGATGCCTCCGCTTCCGCAAGCTTCACAAAAATAGCAGATAGCGATACCGAAATAACACCGATAACGATAGGGATATACGGGTTGATTTTCATAGTTGCCCCCTATTGGCGTAATGTTTTCGTGTACAATACAATCAATGCTGCTCCATTCTCTCACGTTCTCCACAATTACTGCAACTTCATGTTATTTAGAAAGCAGGTGCTGTTCATGGCATTTATAGAAGGAATTATTTCACTCGAAACGGTTTTAAAATTATGCATTGCCTCTATATTAAGTTTAATTATTGGCTTGGAACGGGAATTGAAGAAGAAGCCAGTCGGACTGAAGACGAGTCTTGTAATCGCGAGCTTCAGCTGTTTATTGACGATCATTTCGATACAAACGGCGTATGCAATGCCCGCAAGAGAAGGCGTTAACATTACGATGGACCCGCTTCGTCTTGCAGCTCAAGTCGTTAGCGGCATCGGCTTTTTAGGTGCTGGCGTTATTTTACGTCGTGGCAATGACAGCATTTCAGGGCTTACGACGGCGGCACTCATTTGGGGAGCTGCGGCGATTGGTATTTCAGTCGGCGCTGGATTTTATGTGGAAGCGCTCATTACGTCGCTCATCGTGTTATTTGGCATTGAAGTGATCGCGCCGTTTTTAATGAAAATCGGACCGCGTCGCCTGCGCACAAAGGAGCTATCTCTCATTTTGCAAGTGGCGGACGTACAGCATTTAGCCGATGTCATTACATACATTAAAAACGAAGGGCTTATCATCGAACACGTACATATTAAAGATCGCTACGACGCGCAGCACGTTTTACATGAGTTGCATTTACGCGTCGCGGCATCTTCTAATACGAGCTCGATTGATTTGTACGAGCGGCTTTATAAGCTTCCATATATTCAGCGCATTGAAATTGAATTGATGTAATGAGGAGGAGAAACGATGGGAGAACTGTTAGCATTATTAAAAGGCGGCAATCGTCCGTCCTTGCTTGCGGCATGTGTGAATTTCTTTTTAGGATGCATTAAAGGAGTCGCGTTTTTCTTTACGGGGAATGTCGCAATGTTTGCTGAAATGATGCACTCGTTTGGCGATTCGGCTAATCAGCTGTTCGTGTTCGTCGGCTCGGCGCTATCGAAAAAGCCACCGACAGCGAAGTTTCCAAACGGCTTTGGACGCGTCGTCAATTTAGTCTGTTTAGGCGCGGTGTTAATTGTAGCGGTGCTTGCATACGAAACGATTAAAGAAGGTTGGCATCATTTCCGCCACCCTGCAACAGAATCAACAGGCATGTGGATTGCGCTCGGCGTGCTAACACTCGGTATTATTTTAGAGCTGTTCGTCCTGCACAAAGCGGCGAAGGAAGTGCTTCATGAAGTGCATGCGCCAAAAGCAGGCATTATGTCGATTCCGGCTTCAGTGAAATATTTAAACCAAGCAAAGCCAGCGACGAAGCTTGTATGGATGGAAGATTTAGTGGCGACGTCTGGTAACGTGCTTGCCTTTTTAGCGATTGTCATTGCGTACTTTACAGGCTTGTATGAGTTAGAAGGGCTCGTGTCGATGATTATTGGGATCATGATGTTTTACGTTGTCGCGCGCGTCTTTTTAGATAATGCACGCGGGGCGATTGGTGAGACGGATGAAATGATGGTCAATCACATTGCGCATTTAGTGACGGATCATGCGGACATTCGAGACATTGCACGCTTAGACGTTGTGAAAGAAGGCGAATTTTTACACGTTAGCTTAATTGCTGAAACGAATCCAGACTTGTCGCTTGCGTATTTAGACGATGTGCGCGACCATTTGACCGAGTTGATTTTAAGTCAGCCTAGTGTAACGAAGGTAATGATTTATTTTGATGAAGATGACGGCACGCAAAATTGGGTGCATCAAGGCGAACGTCCGTCGATGCTTGAGAAAATACCACATTAAAAAACGGTGCGCAGCGATTTTGCTGCGCACCGTTTTGTTATAGCGACTTCTCTAAAATTTCAAAAATGTCCTCGGAATCAAGTCGGGCAAAGCGTCCAAACGGTCCGTGAATGAGCGCATGTCGCACCATTTGCGGAATGTTCTCGCCGTCAATATCGAATTCCGCTAAGCGACTCGGTGCGCCAATTGATGTCCAAAACGCACGTAACGCTTCAATGCTTTCGTGCGCCACTTCCTCGATTGGCTTGTCCGCTGGGTCCACGCCGAATACACGCACACCGAGCTGGGCAAAGCGTTTCGGATTAATGAGCATGTTGTGATGCATCCAGTTTGGGAATAAAATCGCTAAGCCTGCGCCGTGTGGAATGTCGTACACTGCCGACACCGCATGCTCAATTTCGTGCGTTCCCCAATCGCCTTCAGAACCCATACCTAAAATGTTGTTTAGCGCCATCGTTCCCGCAAGTAAAATCGTCTCGCGGTATTCGACGTTTTGTAGATCATCGAGTAATAGCGGTGCTGTTTCAACGACTGTGCGCAGTACCCCTTCACACATCGCGTCCGTTACTTTCGTGTTCGTCGCGTCGTGGAAGTATTGTTCAAAAATGTGCGACATAATGTCAACGATGCCGTAAATCGTTTGGTCGCGCGGTACCGTCACCGTATAACGCGGGTCTAAAATTGAAAACGCAGGTGATACGAGCGGATGACCCCAGCCAAGCTTTTGCTGCGTGTCCGTATTCGTAATGACCGAGTTGAAATTCATTTCAGAGCCTGTTGCTGCAATCGTTAACACGGTGCCGAGTGGTAATGCCGCTTCAACGCGCACATTACCTGTAACGATATCCCATGCATCGCCTTCGATTTTAGCTGCGGCAACGATGAGCTTAGCACAATCAATGACCGAGCCACCACCGACTGCTAACACGATGTCAATCGCATGCTCACGACAAAGCGCGACCCCTTTACGTGCTGTTGCAACACGCGGGTTTGGCTCGACGCCACCTAGCTCCACGACGTTGCAAGATTTTAGCTGTGCCATGACCGCATCGTATATGCCGTTTTGCTTAATACTACCACCACCGTAGACGACAAGCACGTTGCGACCATGTTTTTGCACCTCCTTCGCAAGGCGCTGCACACTATTTTTCCCAAAAATTAATTTCGTCGGATTGTAAAACGTGAAATTATGCATAACCATTCCCCTTTCCTCTACTAATTAAGTTCGCAATCGACCGCGCGACTTCCTTCTATATAAACTAAAAAAGACAAAGCCCTTGTTGGAACTTTGTCTTGTACTAGTTATACCCAGCCGCGGAATCGTGATGCTTCTGCTGTTCGACGCACGCCGACCATATACGCAGCTAAGCGCATGTTAATGTTGCGCGTCGTTGCTGTCGTGTAGACGTTTTCGAACGCATCGACCATTTTGCGGTACAGCTTTTCGCGCACTTCTTCCTCCGTCCAGTAGTAGCCTTGGTTGTTTTGTACCCATTCGAAATACGAAACGGTTACGCCACCTGCTGATGCTAATACGTCTGGTACGAGTAAGATGCCACGCTCTGCTAAAATTTTCGTCGCCTCCGCTGTCGTTGGGCCGTTCGCCGCTTCGACAACGATGCTCGCTTTAATATCGTATGCATTGTCTGCTGTAATTTGATTTTCAATCGCAGCTGGTACTAAAATATCGCACTCTAGCTCTAGTAGCTCGCGGTTTGAAATCGTATTTTCAAATAAGTTCGTCACCGTACCGAATGAATCGCGACGGTCGAGTAAGTAATCAATATCTAAGCCTTCTGGGTCATGCAGTGCGCCGTGTGCATCTGAAATGCCGATCACTTTCGCACCTAAATCATGTAAAAACTTAGCTAAGAAGCTACCTGCATTGCCGAAACCTTGGATGACAATACGCGCCCCTTCAATGTTTAAGCCGCGTTTTTTCGCCGCTTCTTGAATGACGATTGTTACACCTTCTGCTGTTGCGCGGTCACGACCTTGTGAGCCACCAAGTACAATTGGCTTCCCTGTAATGAAGCCTGGTGAGTTAAATTCATCGATGCGACTATATTCATCCATCATCCACGCCATAATTTGTGCGTTCGTGAAAACGTCTGGTGCTGGAATGTCCTTTGTCGGGCCAACGAATTGGCTAATTGAACGTACGTAGCCACGGCTTAAGCGCTCAACTTCGCCCATCGACATTTGACGCGGATCACAAATGACACCGCCTTTTCCTCCACCATATGGTAAATCCACGATGCCACACTTTAACGTCATCCACATCGATAGCGCCTTTACTTCCTCTTCGCTTACCATCGGATGGAAGCGTACGCCACCTTTTGTTGGACCGACCGCATCATTATGTTGCGCACGAAAACCTGTGAACACTTTCGTCGTTCCGTCATCCATTTTTACAGGGATGCGTACATTTAACATACGAAGTGGTTCCTTTAATAAGTCATACATGCTTTCGTCATATCCTAGCTTATTTAATGCTTCGCGAATTACTTCTTGTGTCGATGTAAACAGGTTTAAATTTTCAGCCATGTCAGTTCGCCTCTTTATGTTTAAATTGATTGTATTCCGCATCATTGTATCATATTCTGAATCATTTTTGCGCTTATGGCGACAAAATTTGTACACATTTTGAAATCTCTAAAAAAGCAGTAGTATTGAACACGTCGTTCGCTTTTATGTATCGTTTTTCAGCAATTTCGTTTTTTCAACTTGAAAACGTTCTCATACGAAAAAGAGGAGCGCCTCGAAGCATGTTGCATCGAATGCGCTCATCTTATATAACTATTGCCCTGATTGCTCAATCCATTCTTGCAGCTTGTCTTTTAACGAATTAAAGCCGTTCGCATCGCTTTCGTTGACGTGGTCTTGCAACGTCTTGCGCGGCATCGCATCACGTCGTTTCACTTGTGGCTTTTCTTGCAGTGCGCGAATCGATAAGCTAATTTTTTGTGCCGCTTCATCAATTTCAAGCACTTTTACGTTTACATCTTGTCCGACATATAACAACTCCCCAACATTTTTGACAAATCCGTACGTAATTTCTGAAATATGCACAAGCCCTTGCGTTTGCTCATCTAATGCAACAAATGCACCATATGGTTGAACACCTGTCACTTTTCCGGTTAACACGTCACCTACTTTGTATTGTTTTGCCATAAATCGTCCTACTTTCTACTATATTATATCCGAATAAATATCAGTTAAATTATAACAGAGGAATAGTTCGGTGGCAAAAGAACACGCCATTATTGCATGCGCTGCCAGACGTCGTTCACTTTCATAAATGTCATGCGTACCGTCTCATGTCGTGGCAACGATACATCTGCAACGACCGCCCCATCACCGTACATCGTAAACTGTATATGTTGAACGTTCGATAGCGCGACCTGTTGTGCGTCGAACGTTCGCTCGTTATGGAACATCATCAGCACTTGTTGCTCATTCGTTTCGAGCGCGTGTAAATAATACAGCACGACGTCTTGACCGCTCAAATTCAATACGTTATCCGGTACGCGTTGCCACTGCGCTTGCAAACGAGCCACCTCTTCTTCTGTCGATTCCCAGTATTGTTCACTCGAAATGCTTGAGCTGTACGGCACACGCGCTGTTTGAAACGTTCGCAACAGCTCGTCATATGTGAGTGACGCAGCAGTTTGTGACGTGCCACTTTGTTGTAGCTCAGCTAAAATCGTTTTCGCAATCGGTGTAAATACGCCGGCATCATGCGCTAAAAATTCCGTTATAGACGACTCCGTTAGCGGATATTTTTCCGTTCCTTGCAACATGCGCAGCACCATTAAAATAAACTGCGATTCGTACACATCGTTAAGCGGCGTGTAATCGACTGTTAGCAGCGCCATCGTCAGCTCACGAAAATGCCGGAAAATATTTTCCGGTGCGTAACGTAAATCGTCCACTTCATATAGCGTGTCATCAAACTGCGCCATCGCAATGAACCCTTGAATGAAACCGAATCGTTTTAAGTCACTAGCGTAAAAGTCCTCAAACTTGTCATAGCGAAACACCGCTTCCCCGTCCACGAAATAAATGCCTTGTGCTTTCGCCGCTTGTACGATTTCTCGGCGCGCGTCCTCTTCCGCTTCGTTATACGCTACTTCATACGCCAGCTTCACTTCCTCTATGCGCACTAAAAAATCATACATCGTTTCTTCAGGCGTCATATGCATAGTGCGTGACGACAGAAGCTGTGCTGGTGTCGCATATGCTGCGTTTAATATATTCATTACACGTTCCTCATCTTGTTCATAAGCAGCGGGCGTTTCGATATAAAAGTTTGCGTGTAAGTCGGCTTCTCTAATAAAGGATAGCTCATTAAATTGTTCGGTTGGCAA
This sequence comes from Caryophanon sp., assembly GCA_036309765.1. Lineage (GTDB taxonomy): Bacteria > Bacillota > Bacilli > Bacillales_A > Planococcaceae > Caryophanon. Next base: position 7,461 of record JAXJTE010000036.1, read on the forward strand.
TGCGAGTGCCGCCTGTGCTTCATTGCGTAGCTCGAACGTAAATGGCTCAATCGGTAATTGTCCACTCGTAAATGTGGCCGTTTCCTCTTGTATGAATACGCGCGGCTCCATC
>JAXJTE010000037.1:0-2211 GCA_036309765.1 Caryophanon sp.
CAGGGACATTTTTAATGACGAAGTACGCACTGCCACATATGAAAGCCGCCAAAGCAGGGCGCATCATTAATATGTCGTCGATTCACGGCATGATGGCGACACCTGAAAAAAGCGCGTACGTTGCGGCAAAGCATGGTGTAATCGGTTTAACCGACGTAACAGGCATCGAAGCGGCACCTTTTGGCATTACGGTGAACGCTGTTTGTCCAGGGCCGGTGAAAACGCCGATGATTGTTCGCCAGCTGGAAGATTTAGCACAATCAGAAGGCTTGGACGAGCAGGACGCACTCAAGCGCATCATCTATCCAAAGCAAGCACAGGAACGGTTTATTGAGCCGCATGAAGTAGCTAGCACCGTTTTCTTTTTAGCGTCAGAAGCAGCAAGTGGCATTACAATGGAACATATTAAAGTAGCAGGCGGCATGTAGGAAAGGGTGTAGGGGAATTATGGTTTATATTGTAGAAGGCGCACGTACAGCATTTGGTACGTTCGGGGGTATGTTTAAAGACGTATCAGACATTGATTTAGCAGTAACAGCAGTAAAGGGTGCGTTAGAGCGTTCAAACGTTGACGCAAAAGAAGTGGAAGAAATCATTATTGGGAACATCATTCAAACATCAACAAGCTCACCGTACTTATCACGTCATATCGGTTTACACAGCGGCTTAACGAACGAATCACGCGCATTAACGTTAAACCGTTTATGTGGATCAGGTATGCAGTCAATCGTTTCGGGTGCGCAATCAATTTTACTCGGCGATGCAGACATTATCGTAGCAGGCGGTACAGAAAACATGACACAAGCACCGCGTTTACTGCACGACACGCGCTTTGGCACACCGAACAAAGCGCCGCGCATGGACGATATGCTGTGGGGGACGTTAACAGATAACTATATCGGCTGCGGTATGGGCGTTACAGCAGAAAACTTAGCGGAGCAATACGATATTAGCCGCGAAGAGCAAGATGCCTACGCATTCGACTCACATAAAAAAGCAACGGCTGCAGTACAAAGTGGTCGCCTAGCAAAAGAAATCGTGCCAGTCGTTGTACAAACACGTAAAGGTGAAGTGGTACTCGACAAAGACGAGCATATTCGCCCAGAGTTTAACTTAGAAAAAATCGCAACGTTACGCCCGAGCTTCAAAAAAGACGGCACAGTAACAGCGGCGAATGCATCAGGCATTAATGACGGTGCAGCAGCAGTTGTACTAATGAGCGAAAAAGAAGTACAAGCACGCGGCATTAAGCCACTTGCGAAAATCGTTGCGTACGCAGTAGAAGGCGTTGACCCAAATGTGATGGGCATCGGACCGGCACCAGCGACACGCACCGTTTTAAAGAAAGCAGGCTTAACGCTTGAGGACATCGACGTATTCGAGTTTAACGAAGCGTTTTCTTCACAATCAATCGCTGTATTAAAAGAGCTAGGTGTATCCGCTGACAAAGTAAATGTAAACGGCGGGGCAGTCGCACTTGGCCACCCAGTCGGAGCAAGTGGCGCACGCATCACGTATTCGCTTGCAGTTGAGCTACAAGAGCGCCAAGCGAAGTACGGCATCGCCACATTATGTATCGGCGGCGGGCAAGGCATCGCGATTTTATTAGAGCGCGTATAATAAAAGTATGTTTATATACATCTATATAAACATATGAATATATTCATATATGAAAAAAGCCGTACTATTCATTACGAGTAGCACGGCTTTTTTTGATTAAATTTTAAATCGATTCACTTCTTCATTTAAAATCATCGCGTCTTCGCTTAATGTACGTGCAACGGCATTGATTTCTTCCATCGTTGCCATTTGCTCTTCAGTTGCAGCTAAAACGGCTGAGCTTTCCTCGGATGATTGCGTAATCGTTTTTGACATTTCATTGACCGACACGGCGACTTCCTCAGTTGTCGCTGAAATTTCCTGCGAAGCGGCCGAGACATCTTGAATTTGCTCGTTCATATCGTTGATCGAATCAGCTATCGAATGGAATGCCGTTTGCGCATGCTGCACGAACGTTACGCCCTCGTCGATGTTGTGTACGGTCGTATTGACGCTGTGTTCGACGTCCTTCGTATCTTTTTGAATAAGCGTCGTTAAGTTCACAATTTTCGTTGCGGATGTTTTTGATTCTTCTGCAAGCTTGCGAACTTCATCGGCTACAACTGCGAAGCCTTTACCATGTTCGCCGGCGCGTGCTGCTTCAATTGCGGC
>JAXJTE010000038.1:0-4861 GCA_036309765.1 Caryophanon sp.
GAATGCCTCGATCGAAGCGGCGCGTGCTGGGGAGCATGGCAAAGGTTTCGCAGTCGTGGCAGAGGAAGTACGAAAACTTGCAGACGAAACGAATAACGCAACACAGCTCGCACAGCAAACGCTTGAGAACATTAGTGAGCATACGGAATCGGTGACGACGAAAATGCAAGCAACCGTGAGCGTCGTTGCACAGCAGCAGCATGCCGTGCGTACAACAGAGAAATCGTTTTATGACGTCGAGGATGCATTGCAGCACGTAGCCGATGCGATGTCACATATTGCACAGACGATTGGTACGCTTCAACAAACGCAGCAAAACTTTGCGACGACGATTCATAGCATTGCTGAAATTAGCCAGCATCATGCAGGCATGGTTCAGGAAGTGAATGCATCAGTTGATGAGCAGCAACGAGCAGTGGCGGTCATTACGGATGCATCGAATGTGCTAACAGATGATTTACTAGTGCTACAAGAAGCGGTGCAACAATTCCGCGTACAGTAAGGACAAAGGGATGTATGGACGGTTAAAGCCGTTCGTACATCCCTTTATTTGTAAGATAATATATAAAAATTTCTAAAAATATAGAAAAAAAGGAGTGATATTGGTATGATTTTGTATAAATACAATTCATAATTAAACGTGATGTTAAGCAACGACGCTGAGGCAAAGCGACATGCTCAATAGCACGTAATGTTGAGCATCAGTATCAATACATTGTTGCAGAAATGGGCGTGAGTGTTATCAAGCGGATCTACCCTTTCTTTTTAGAAAAGCTACTGACGAATTGGGGGAATAACGATGTCCATTAAAATGAAGATGATTAGCTTTTTTGTTATTTTTACATCAGTGCTCATTACCTTAATTAGCCTGTTGTTATTTGTGGAGAAAAATAATATACAAAAAGACGCATTAACGACGACGACGGCACTGGATGCACAGGCAAAAGAAACGGCCGAGCGTGATTTAAAGCGCTTAACTGCAACGATTGCCGAACAAGTCGCGACGCTTGAAAATGAAGTAGATGCCTCGATGCTCAATGCGGCGTATGTATTGCAGGAAGCAGACTTGCGCGGTACGTTAACGCTAGCACAAATAGAAAAGTTAAAAAAGCAAACCGGCATGAGTGATTTATACATATCTGATAATCAAGGCGTATTCATTGAGCCAACGACCGAGCGAGAAGCAATCGGTTTAAGCTTACTCGATATTTGGGAAGGCTACGGCATGCTGTTAACGGGTGAGTCTACGTATTTACCTTCGTCTATGAAGCTGAAAGTGGAAACGGGCGAAATTTTTAAATTTACAGCCATTCCACGCGCAAATGAAATCGGCATCATTCAGTCAGCACTTGCCGTAGATTCGATTGAAACAATGTTAAATACGTTTTTTGAGCAAGATTACGCGCTAGAGAGCTTATACTTATTTGATAGTACGAACTTAGTACTAACACAAAATTTAGCAAATGATGTTACACCACCATTTACAAAAGGGCAGCAAGTAACAGATGGGCACATTAACGACATTTTTGAAGGCGCGGAAACGAATGTGACGATGGACGATTCGCTAGCGGAAGTGTATACGCCCGTGTATGTCAATGATGAGCTTCGCTACGTGATGTATGCATCGATTGATACGACGCAGTATTTCGCCGCATCGAAGCAGACTGAGCAGGCGCTAGTCGAAATACGTGAAGCAATTGATGACACAATTGTACAAACGATTTTAATTAGTATTGTGCTATCGGTTGTGTTACTAGGTGTATTCTCGGTGCTAGTGACGCGCCAGTTTAAAGCGTTGCATACATTTGCGAACAAACTGCGTACACGCGGCTCAAGTGATGAGGAAATCGAAGTACATGAACATGAGCTAAAGGAAATCCAGCAAGCCATTACCGAGGTCAATGAGCAGTACAACGTTATTTTGCAGTCGGTGCATGCGAATACGCAAGCGGTGACACAAGCACAGGGCGACTATTTACAGGAAATGAAGACGACGAAGCATACGTTGGAGCAAGTGACAGAGGCAGTGCGCTTTACGGCGTATAACACGCAAGAGCAAGCAGAGCAAGTCGTTGAAGCAGAACAGCATGTGAGTCGCAATACTGAGGTGCTACAGCAAGTGTTAGCAGAAACGGAAATACTCGCAACGTATTCTGAGCAGACGAAAGAGGCGACGCTACGCAGCATTGAAGGGATCGACGTGTTGTCGCACACCATTGATACGATTTCAAATGAGGTCATTCAAAATAGCGGGCGCGTCGATGGCTTGCTTGGTAGCTCAAAACAAATTAGTGGCATCATTCAAATGATCGAGAGCATTGCCGACCATACGAACTTGCTTGCACTAAATGCATCGATTGAAGCGGCACGTGCAGGCGAGCATGGGAAAGGCTTCGCGGTCGTAGCAGACGAGGTTCGAAAGCTTGCTGAGCAAAGTGCTGGGGCGACACGTCAAATTAGTTCAATTTTGCTTGATTTGCAAGAAGAAATTGGTGCAACGAAAGAAAGTAACGATGAGCAAATTGAAACAATTCATACGAGCAAAGCAGAAATGCAGCAAGCGCGTGAATCGATTGAGCAGCTCATTCGTAGCACGGAGCAATCACGCATGAAAATGTTAACAATGGCGACGTTTGTAGAGCAGTTAAAGGATGCAAACGTGCAAGAAAACCAAATTTTTAGTTCGTTAACATCGAGCATTCAAAATAATGCGGCTAATAGTGAAGAGTTATTGTCGATGGTCGAGGATGTCGATGCGTCAGTGCAAAATTTAACGCATATGTTAGACCGACTTGTTAGCCAAACAGCAGCGCTAGAGCGAAATTTTTAGCACACCCGGAGAGCAAGCAACAGGAAAATTTTTTTCTGATGCTTGCTTTTCTTTAACTTTTAGAAGAAATTCGCTAACATAAGCGTGATATTTAGTGAATTAAAATATGATTCAATAGCATTAGTTGAACTTTTAAATATCTTTTACCTAAATACACTTTCTATTAACAGTAATTTCATGTTTTCCTCTATTTTTGTGTCGTTTTATCGCAAATTTAAGTATATAATATAGCTAGGGAATGAGAAGGGAGGCTTTTTATGAATGAAAAAGCAAAAAAATATATGAGATCATCAATTAATTACAAGCTCGGTTTCGCGTTCTTCATAGCGTTGTTAGTCCCGACGCTACTTGTCGCTGCAGTGTCATTTTTCTCGGCTAAAAATGAGATTGAAAACAAAATACAAGTGAGCGAAGTACAAAGTGCTGAAACGGTAAACGAGTTTATCAATAAGCATGTGACGCCAATTGTGAACGATACGAAATATTTAAGTGAACGTTTTACAGAAGCTGCCTGGCGCTCAGACGATTGGGCACCGATTTTACTTAATTTAGAGCAATACTTTAAAACGTCACAAGGTACAGTATCGACATTTATCGGAACGAAGGACGGAGACATGATTCAATATCCAGATTTAGGGCTGATGAATGATCCTGAGTTTGATCCACGTACGCGCGCGTGGTATGAGCTTGCGATGAAATCACCCGGAGAGGTCATTATCGCAAACCCTCATCAATCGGCCTCTACGGGGGATTGGGTAATTACGATTTCAATGCAGCTAAAAGATGGTAGCGGTGTCGTTGCGACGAACTTAGGTATGGAGTCATTATTTGAACTCATTAGCAATATTCGCGTCGCTGAAGAAGGCTATCCGTTCTTAATGACAAATAACAAAGTGATCATTGCGCATCCGACATTAGAAAGCGGCACAGACGTATCGGCAGAGAGCTGGGCAAACGAAGCGATTAGTGCGCCACAAACGTCATTTGACTATGTATTTGAAGGTGCCGATAAACGTATGTACGCATCCGTCAATGACTTAACAGGTTGGATTGTCGGCGGCACGATGTTTAAGCATGAAGTGAACGAAGCCATCAATCCGATTTTATATTCAACACTTGTTGTCGTTGTGTTATCGTTATTGATTTTAGGCGTATTTTTAATCGTCATCATTCGCTCAATTACGAAGCCGTTACAAGAAATGACAAACGCAGCCGTTGTCATGAGTTCAGGTGACTTAACGAAAGTACCGAACATTCAAAAGCAAGATGAAATTGGTGTGTTGAGCCGTTCATTCCGTAAAATGAGTGACTTATTATCAAAAATCATTCGTCAAATTCATGATAAGACATCGGTCATTTCTGCTTCATCTGAGGAGCTATCGGCAACATTAACAGAAAGTCGTGAAGCATCAGAAAAAATTACGCTTGCGATGAACGATGTAGAAGATGGCTTCAATCAGCAAGCAGCGAAATTAACGAAAAGTGTTATTTCTTTACAAAAAGTATCAGAAAACATTCATTCCATTGTCGAAAATGCCGATTCTGTCACACAAAACGCGAAGCATGCGGTTGAAGCTACAGAACAAGGGCATGACATTGTTGTATCAACGCAGCAACAAATGGTTACTATTGAAGGTACATTTAACAAATTATCACAAGATATTGGCACGGTAAATAATTATGCAACTGAAATTCACGAAATCGTCAACGTCATTACGTCGATTGCCGATCAGACAAACTTACTTGCACTGAACGCGTCGATTGAAGCGGCACGAGCAGGTGAGCACGGTAAAGGTTTCGCAGTCGTAGCTGATGAAGTTCGTAAGCTTGCTGAGCAAACGAATGATTCATCTGTACAAGTAAAAGACATTATTACGGCGATTCAACGTGAATCAACAAACTCTGTACAATCGATGGAAGTAAGCTTACATGCAGTAAACAAAGGGCTTGATATGTTCTCGCAAACAGAGCGTAGTTTCCACGAAGTAAAAGAATTTATCCATAGCTTAACAGCGCAATTAGAGGAAGTAC
>JAXJTE010000039.1:0-9650 GCA_036309765.1 Caryophanon sp.
ACCGCAAAACGCAGGAACAAATCGAAGCGTTTATCGCACCGTTAGCATAAAAAAAGCATCCGCGGAGACGTTCCACGGATGCTTTTTGTTATTGGAATACAATCGTCTTGTTGCCTTCTACGATAATACGGTTTTCTAAATGCCATTTCACCGCTTTCACAAGCACACGACGTTCAATTTTACTGCCGATTTTGCGCAGCTCTTTGACGTCGACACGGTGATCGACGCGCTCCACGTCCTGCTCAATAATCGGCCCTTCATCTAAATCATTCGTTACGTAATGGCTTGTCGCCCCGATTAATTTTACACCACGAGCAAACGCACGCGCATATGGGTCTGCCCCGATAAATGCCGGTAAAAATGAGTGATGAATGTTAATAATCTGGTTTTCAAAATGGCTGACAAAATCAGGCGTTAAAATTTGCATGTAACGTGCTAAAATCAGCACATCTACGTCAAATTCTTTCATCAATTCAATTTGGCGTGCCTCTACTTCTGCGCGAATCTCTTTGTTTGCAGGAATGTAATAAAACGGAATACCCAGTGCCTCGACCATGTCACGAGACGTTTCGTAGTTGCTCACAACAAGCGAAATCTCCATCGGTAAATCACCTGTTTGATACTCCCATAATAATTCAAGTAAGCAATGTGGCTCCTTCGATACAAAAATAGCCGCACGCTTTTTTTGTGCTTGATAATGGAATGCATACGTCATGTCAAACGCACGCGCAATCCCTTCAAAATTTTTCTCCATTTGCTCTGCTTTATCACCAAGCTGATCGCAATAATACGCTAAACGAATGAAAAATTTGCCGTCCGCAGGGTCTGTTGAGTATTGGCTTGATTCAATAATGTTCGCATCGAATGTATGTAAAAACTCCGACAGCACCGCCACAATACCTGGCTTATCTGGACATTTTACGAGCAATACCGCTTCGTTTGCATGTTTCGTGTTCGCCACTTTCGCAGCATTCATATATTGTACTGACATATAAATCCCTCACTTCAGTTGATTGCTTTATTATCGCTAAAAAAATCTGATATTTCAATATATTTTTGTCATTTTTCTAAAAAATAAAATAATTTGTTCTTTAAGAAAACACAGCGAATACATTCATTCCATCGAAAAAACAATCCTTTTCAACAAATGTACTTTCAGCGCGTACAAAGCGATTTTTGCTATATCCATTAAAATCCACCTACTGTAAAATAAAAGAAAAGGATTCATTAGGAGGATGCGACTTGAAAAGAACTTTGACTGCACTACTATTTGCTAGTGCATTATTATTATCGCCAATGAGTGCCTCAGCAAATAAGCAAGCATTTATCGACGTAACGAACGCGACACAAAACGCCATCGTGACAAAAATTTCGGATGCGAACATTATGGGCGCTTCTTATGAAAACAAGTTTTGGCCAGAGGAAACGGTGACACGTGGTGAGCTTGCCGACATCATCTCGCGTGCATACAAGCTATACAACGTGCGACCAGCGAAACAATTTAACGATGTTGACGCAAGTACAGACTATGCCGATGCGATTCAGCAGCTATACCGCGCCGGCATTATTGACGGCACAGCAGACGGTGACTTTAATCCAGACGACGAAGTAAAGCGCACACATGTAGCGAAAATCTTAACGAATTTATTAAAGCTAAAACCAACGACGACAACGAAATTTAAAGACGTACCAAAAAACGACGCTAACAACGGCTACATTGGCGCATTGGTCTCAAAAGGCATTATTGCAGGCTATCCAGACGGCACATTTAAACCAAATCAATTTGTTACGCGCATGAATATGGCGACGTTTATTTACCGTGCGCTGTATGGTAAAGAGACGCAAATTGCGAATAAAAAGGTGAAGTCTAACACTGCGTATGCTGCGACAAAGTTAAAGGCGGCGAATTATTTCGGGCTTCCTGGATCGTCCTATTATGTAGAGTTCAATGAGAATGGAAATGCCAAGCCAAAAATCAATGGAATGACACAAAAATTCAGCGAAAACTATATACAAATTTCTTTAGATGACTCTGAAATAATATTAATGAACACAGATTTACGAAACCTAGTTGAGTTTAAACCATATAAACAAAACTCAATACGTGGCTTACCCTATCTTGAATCATATGGTGTTCTATTAAATGGATCCTATACAATTACACCTTATTTTAACCAAAGTATGATAGTTAATGAAATTAAATTTACAGATGTATTAAAAATCGTACATCGGATTGAAGTTTATTCGAACAGTTACCTCGATAATTCACATGAAGCCATATTTTATTTTAAAGAAGGCTATGGTTTGTTAGCACACACTTTTGATGATGAAATTATATTAGGAATTAACAGTTATAAATTACGATAAATTCTCAAAGACTATGTTAAAGATTGAACGCAACTTTAGCATAGTCTATTTATAAGAAAAGATAAAAGCAGTGTGAGGAACGTGCTATTCATATTTCTCTTCCTCCCTAGTCTCATCGCTCCCCCTCTCATCTAGTACTTCTAGCGTGTACACTCCCTTCAACCTTACGAACAAATCCTATACTGATTCGCAATTTTGTATGTCTACAAAATACAAAACATCTTTCACCCTATATCCATATAAACACATATGTTGTAAAATAAAAGAAAACAATTCGTTAGGGGGCGTTACTAATGAAAAAATTATCCATTACCTTGTTGTTAGCCACTGCATTATTATTGTCGCCACTCGGAGCTGCCGCCAATACGCAAATGTACACGGACGTGACAAATGCGACGCAAAATGCGATTGTCAAAAAAATGGCGGAAGCAAATGTCATGACTGCGTACGAAGATGATTTATTTTACCCTCAAGCTACAGTCACGCGAGCAGAGTTAGCCGATATGATTACACGCGCGTACAAGTTATACAACGTGCGCCCAGCGAAATCATTCAACGACGTCACAGAGGACACGGATTATGCGGATGCGATTCAGCAGCTATACCGCGCTGGCATTATTGACGGTACCGCAAATGGTGATTTCAACCCGTACCAAGAAGTAAAACGTACACATGTTGCAAAAATTTTAACGAATCTGTTGAAGCTAACGCCAACATCGACGACGAAATTTAAAGATGTGCCGACCAGTTTAGCAAACAATGTCTTTATCGGTGCGCTTGTTGAAAAAGGAATTATCGCAGGATACCCTGATGGTACGTTTAAACCGAATCAAGCGGTGTCACGCATCAATATGGCGACGTTCATTTACCGTGCGCTATACGGCAAGGAACAACAAATCGAAAATCAAAAAATCACATCCAACACTGCGTATGCCGCAACGAAGCTACAAGCAGCAAACTACACAACCGCTGAGGGCTCGTCTTATTACATTGAATTTGATAAAAACGGCAATGCAAAACCAAAGTTCGAGGGCATTATTCAGACATTTTCGATGAGCCGCATTCACATTTACCAGCGCAATAGTGAGTGGACAGCGATGGATACAGATTTGCGCCATTTAGTTGAATTTAAACCGTACACATTAACGACGATACATGCGTTACCGTACGCCGAGACGTATTGGGCATACGATGGCTCTTATACGACGACACCTTACTTCAACCAAGACGTTACAATCAACAAGTTGAAATTTACAGGTACGCTAAAAATTGTTCAGAAAATCGAAGCTTATTATTACAATGATGTCGATGGCTACAACATAGAGCAGCATGAAGCCGTATTTTATTTCAAAGAAGGCTACGGGTTATTGTCGTACACATTTAATGACAGATCCGTTTTAGCAATAACTGGCTATAAATTACGTTAATACCTCGGGGAAATGTCTACTTACTAGACATTTCCCCATTGTCATTTTATACTTACTTACAAAACGTAAGTAAAGGAAGTATATTTATATGCATGTACAAGTTTGTATTGTTGGTGCCGGTCCTGGTGGTGCATTGCTTGCTTATTTGCTTGCAAAACGCGGCGTTCGCACGTTGCTACTTGAGCGCACCGCTTCGTTTGGACAGGCGTTTCGCGGCGAGCATTTAAATACAGAGGGTGAGCATATTTTAAAAAAGCACGGGCTGTTTTCGGCACTTGAGAAAGCAGGCTGTTTAGCGATGACATCTTTACGCTACTGGCATAAAGGTAATTTGATGAAAGAGGTGTATGCCGAGGACGGACAGCATTTTGGCATTCATACGCCGCAAACGAATTTATTGCATGTACTCATTGCTGCCGCTTCTCAATATGAAACGTTCTCCTATCAGCTAAATACGACCGTAAAAGAGTTGCTCGTAAACGATAACGGCACGTATTACGGCGTTGTCGCAAAGCATGGGGACAGTGTCGAGACGATTACGTGCGATTTAATCGTCGGTGCAGACGGGCGACATTCTACTGTACGAAAGCAAGCACATATTGAACCGATTATTACGAAGCACGGTTATGATTTATTGTGGGCGCGTTTTCCTGCCCCAGCACACTGGCAGCCGTCTATTGATTTTGCGATGCTGCACGACGATCCGATTTCTGTGTTCACACAAACGGGCAATTATGTGCAAATCGGCTGGCAAATTCCTGAAAAATCATTTCGTACGCTACGCATGACGCCGTTTGAGCAAATGAAGCCACAATTAATGGACGCTTTGCCACAGCTACGTGATGCCATTGACGCTTCGCTGCATAGTTGGCGCGACTTCGTGTTGCTTGACGTGTATAGCAGCAAAGTAAATACATGGCATAAAGACGGGCTTATCTTTATCGGCGATGCAGTGCACACGATGACGCCAACTGGTGCATTCGGACTCAATAGTGCATTAAAAGATGCCGATGCACTCGCTGAACTATTCGCAACAGGCTTCGACGAATTACAGCTCATTCATTGTGAAGCAGCGCGCAAGCTACATGTCGAGCAGCTTCAACAACTACAGCGCGATAAGGAAATGGCGTTTGCCGATGCGTTCGTCGTACACCAATAACGAAGGAGGTACGCGCGATGATTGAAGACGTAAAGCGCTTTTTGCACGAGCAACAGTTACCGATTGAGTGGCTCGCAATCCAAACGGGCTTACCAAAGCGCACCGTACTAGAGTTACTTTCAGGCAAAAGACACCTTACAACGAAATACGAAGAACGCCTTCAACAAGCACTCACAAGAAAAAACGACTAGCATTTGCGAATCGTTTTTTTATTTTTGCGCAAAAAAAAACGCTAAATCACGAGGATTTAACGTTTATTTGTTTCGGATTTTTCGAACGCTTCAATTAAATACGGACGTAACACGGGTGCTAACGTTTTCACGTATGATGAAGTCAAATGGTGCTGATCACGATAAATCAACATGTTGCCGATGACCGGATAGCACGTCGTATCGTCACAAAAGTAATCTGATAAGTCCCCAAATACGACATTCGATGGAATATTGTCCGCATTTTCCCACGGCGCTACACGCGATAACGCTTCATCACGCGGCATTGAGCACGGCTCGATTTCATCGTTGTGCTGCTGTAAACAAGCAGGCGTTGGCTCATTCATACGCGGCGTATCACGAATCGCAAATACGGTTGAGTATCCTTCTAATCGTTCCCACTGGCGAATATACCCTCGTGGCACATAATCACGCTTATTAAGCGAGGCCGTTGTGAAGACGACATCTGGTGGATTTTGCTTTAACACCTTAATTAATTTCGCATTCCACTCAATACATTGTTCTGTTAAGTGACCGTCTGGATCTTCATCGGTAAAACGGCAGCCGTCATGATTGTAAATGTCGATGCGGAAATTGAGTTCCTCTGCTAACGGCTCAATTGCTGGGAACCAATGCGCTGAATGTGAACCCGCTACAAGTGCTAACACATAGTCTGGATCATCGACAACACCGTATGAGCATTTACGAATTTCGACTAAATACATCGCTTGGCATTGCTCATATTGATAAAATACTGGGCGATCTAAAATAACATCCTCATACGATTGATAAAACGGAATGTTATCACGCGGTGTAATGTCTTCATAAATTGCCGCTGCGCCTGGATAAAGCGACTTTTGTATTTCAGCTTGCTCGTACTGTACGTATTGTGCAAGTAGTAACGAAAGCAATAACAACGTCCATAAAAATGGTCGATTCGCTTCGTGCAAATGCTGCGTGTACCACAAAAGTGCTATGACCGACAACGTTAATAAGCAAAGTGCTGCTAGCATAACTAATATACACTCTAACACGCTTATTCGCTGTACATAGCTTGCCCTCATGACATACTGCGTCGTATAAAAACTAATCGTCAAGCTAATGAACAATACATATATGATTTGAGCATGAATTTGCTTCGTACTATATAATTGAACGCCAGCCCCGATAAATGGTGGGCGCCATTGCTGTTGCATCATTTCACTCCCTTTACTCACGCGCACTTCTATTTTTAGAAACACATACTAAGTATACGTTAAGTATGCCCGACTTTACATCATAAAAAAGTAATTTTCTCGTGAATGTATAGAAAGAAATTTGCTTCTATTCCTATGTCTTTTGGCAAACTACGCATATTTTCATTATACTAGAAAAAAACGAAAAATCGGCAAGCTGCGATTTTTCGTTTCACTTCCTTAATAACGATCCCCGTTGAAAATCGAGTTTTTCACAACGACGTAATCTACTTTACGAATCGCCTCTAAATCGCGACCACCCGCATACGAAATGGATGACTGTAAATCTTGCTCCATTTCAATGAGCGTATCGATAATTTTCCCTTTATACGGCATGTACATCTTTTTACCTTCGACATTTTTGCGCTCACCTTTTTGGAACTCCGACGCTGAACCGAAATATTCTTTCATTAATACGCCGTCTACTTCCACCGTTTCACCTGGCGATTCATCATGCCCCGCAAATAGCGAACCGATCATGACCATCGATGCACCGAAACGCACTGATTTTGCGATATCACCGTGCGTGCGAATCCCACCGTCTGCAATAATTGGCTTTTGTGCTGCTTTTGCACACCAACGAAGTGCCGCAAGTTGCCAGCCGCCCGTGCCAAAGCCTGTTTTAATTTTCGTAATGCACACTTTACCAGGCCCAATGCCGACTTTCGTTGCGTCCGCGCCTGCGTTTTCAAGCTCGCGTACCGCTTCTGGTGTGCCGACATTCCCAGCAATCACGAAGCTCCCAGGTAAATGCTTTTTAATGTGTTGAATCATCGCGATCACTGCATTTGAATGCCCGTGTGCAATATCGATTGTCATGTAATCAGGCACGACGTTTTTCGCTGCTAAGTCCTCCACGAATGCATACTCATCTTCCTTCACCCCGACTGAAATCGAAGCAATTAAATTGTTTGCGTGCATATCACGAATAAATTGCTCACGCGTTTCAGGATGGAAGCGATGCATAATATAAAAATAGCCGTTTGCCGCAAGCTTTTGTGCAAGCGCTGCGTCCATAATCGTCTGCATATTTGCTGGCACGACTGGTAGTTTAAATGTATGTTTGCCAAGTGTCACACTCGTATCACATTCTGCACGAGAGTCTACGATGCATTTTGCTGGTATTAGTTGAATATCTTCATAGTCGAATACTGTATCCATATGAAATCCACTCCTAAAGACGAATATTTTTTATTTTTACAAACATTTCGTTCGTCATTAGCTAATTTACACTGTCTCATTCCGAAAGTCAACGCTTTTCCCGAAAATTAAACATCATTTTTACATAATCGTTCGGATTTTAACAAAAACATTACATAACGCGATATTCACCGTAATATTGCTTCACCGTGCCAATAAGCGGATTATAAACGTGTACCGCAATCGTTAGCTGATGCCGCTTCTCATCAAACGCTTCGATTGCTGTGCCAATTCCTTGCAAATGCTTTGGCAGCGATATGATACGCGAGCCGATGCGAACGTGCTGTGCAACCGACTTCATATAAAGCGCCCCGTCTGCCGTTACACGAACGTCCATTTGCGAGGCGAAAAATTTACCGTCGCCGTTATAATCCAAGACATCATTCGTTTCGTGATCGACTACCATTAACGTATTGTAATAACACGTCGCCTCGTCAAAATAAAAAGCACGCGTCCACTGAATTTCAGTTGTGTGCCCTACTTGCTTGCTCGTCGTTTCTAACATAAATGGTACGCGCTGCCCTGTATGATGAAACATAAATTTCGTCGGCTGTGCCAACATCAGTAGCGGCGTCACGAGCGGTGAACCATTTTCAACGACATGCATCACACCTTCTACTCGCTGCGTCTTTCCAATCGGCTCACTATAACGCGCTTGCAGCTGTGGATGAAGCCGCTGAAACGATTCGCCAAGCACGCGTTCATAATAATGCATCCTAACCGCCTCCCTCGTCGTCACTCCATACCCGATTGTGCGCAATCATAAGACCGAATTTTCTTTCATTTATTTTTCTCTTCCTTTTATGCTATAATAAGCTTCAGGTGCCAAAACCTATTGTAACAGCTTGACTGTTACGGCAGCTTGCACCGTTTAATAGCTCGGATTGCTAGGAGCAAGCTGTTGAAGCGGGGAGATGAGCCCCCGCTTTTTTTATTTGCCTAAAAACGACACAATACGCGCAATCGTTTGCTCAATTTCCTCTGCAAACACCGCATTCGTCGTAAAATAACTATGAATCAATCCGTCCATTTCAACCGCTTCTACATCCACACCTGCTTGCTGTAGCTTCTGTGCATACAGTAGCCCCTCATCTTTTAACACATCATTTTCCGCCACAACGATGAACGCTTTCGGAGCTTTTGTTACGTCCGCAAAATAAGGAGACACGCGTGGATTCGTTCGTTCCGTCACCTCTACATATTGTTCAATAAACCAAGCCATTACATTTGCATCTAACCCACACCCTTGTGCATACGTGTGATACGACGCTGTATTCATGCACGCGTTCGTTACTGGATACAGTAAAATTTGCGCCTCGATCTGCTCCTTAAACGTATTCGCTACAACTGTCGCTAAGTTTCCGCCCGCACTGTCACCCGCAATGGCAATGCGTGATAAATCGATATTATACTGCGCAGCATGTTGCACGACCCACTGAAAAGCTGCTTCACAATCTTCTACTGGCACAGGAAACGCATGCTCTGGTGCTAAACGATAATCAACTGAAATCACGATGCGCCCTGTTTTTTCCGCAAGTAGTCGGCATGATGCGTCCGACGTATCGATGCTATTAATGACCCAGCCACCACCGTGAATATAAACGATCGCCCCAAGCTTGCCGACATTTTTCGGTGTGTAAATGCGCAGCACAATGTCGCCGTCTTTTACTGCGATGCGTACGTCTTGAATACTTGCAAGTGGCGATACTGGCTGTGCAATACGTGGCACGGCACGTAGCTTACGTGCGTGCTGCGGTGATAATGTATATAACGCTGGTAGCTGCTGCTGTCTTTTAATATGTTTTTTCGCTTTTTCAATAATTGTTCCCATACTATTACCACCTATTCCGACTAAGTTACTATGTTTTATAGCATACACGAAATTCACACGTTATGCAATGCTCGACCTACATATTTCACGCCATATTTTTTCACCGTAAAATACTCGCTCACACCGAAAAATACGTATTCAAAAAAGAATCCGCTATACTTACCTTCAACCTCTTTTATTTGTTTTAATTTTCTGATATTATCAGATAATACTGAATATAAA
>JAXJTE010000040.1:0-5423 GCA_036309765.1 Caryophanon sp.
CAAATGCAATGAAGAGCCATTCGACACCCGTAGCAGTCGTTGCACCGTCTGCTGTGCGCATAATGCCGTATAAAATCCATGGCTGACGTCCGAGCTCCGTTAACCACCAGCCCGCTTCAATCGCCACAAGTGATAGCGGTCCGCTCAGCACGATGAACCATCTAAACGGACGCGAATGAATCCATTGCCAGTTGCGCCATTTCCCAAAGACGAATGCAAACGATACGACAATCATGAGCATGCCGATTGCAACCATGACATCAAAGAAATAGTGCGTCAGAAGCGGTGGTCGCTCATCCTCAGCAAATTCATTCAGCCCCGTTACCTCTGCATTGAAGTCGTTGCTCGCTAAAAAGCTGAGCACTTTCGGAATGCGAATTTCATACTTCACGTCTTCCCCGTCGAGCACACCGAAGAAAATTAAATCTGCCCCTGCCTCTGTTTCAAAATGCCATTCCGCTGCGGCAAGCTTTTCTGGCTGGTACTCCGCTAAATATTTCGCTGAGAAGTCCCCGACAAGCGCCGTCGCAAGCGAGAAAATAATGCCAAGCTTCATCATTAAGCTAAGCGCTTTTTTATGATACACATGGTCCTCACCGCGCAGTAATCGATACGCCGCAATGGCAGCTAAAATAAACGCTACTGTCATATAGCTTGACGTTAACACATGCCCGATTTTCGTTGGCATCGCTGGTGTGAACATCGCTAAAATTGGTTGAATGTTAATAAGTTCTCCACCGACGATGTCAAATCCGCGCGGTGCATTCATGAACGCATTGACGATCGTAATGAACACGGCTGACATCGATGCGCCAATGGCAACGGGAATGAGCAGCAACATGTGGTGCTTCGGATTTTGGAAGCGATCCCACGTATATAAATAAATACCTAAGAAAATCGCTTCAAAGAAAAAGGCGAATGTTTCCATAAATAGCGGCAAGGCGATAATTTGCCCTGCAAGCTCCATAAACTGCGGCCAAAGCAAAGATAGCTGTAAGCCGATGACTGTACCGGTTACGACACCGACTGCGACCGTAATCGTAAAGCCGCGCGCCCAGCGTCTTGCCATGAGCGTGTAGTGCGCGTCGTTTTTCTTATAGCCGACGTACTGCGCAATTAAAATCATGAGCGGCACACCGACACCTAATGTTGCGAATAAAATATGAAATGATAACGTGAGTTCCGTTAATGCCCGACTCCAAAAAACGGCTGATTGATCCATTTGAAATGCCTCCTTACATTACAAAATCACTGCGATGATTGACGATAATGCAATCGATGACAGCGTAAAACTGATAGCTACCACTTTCTTGCTCATGCTCGTTCCCCCTCGTGCTTCAAACTGTATTGTCAGTATAGAACGACGCGGCGAACGAAAATATAGGGGTTTCCCACTATAACGAACAGGAAAATGTGAACAAATGGTGGAGTAAAAGGGATATTACAACGTTTGAAAGTCAAATAGACAGATTGCGCTGTCTAGAGGCATTTGAAAAAGAACCTTATTTAAACAGCTGGAATACGTTCGAAGGAGAGTGCTGAAAGTGTAAAAAAGTAGTTGCGACGCGGAGAGCGGACTTCTAGGGGAACAGTACGAGCGAGAGACTACAGGCTCGAGCCGTACCCCCAGAAAAGCCTGCTCGAAGCAAAGCAACTACGAAAACAGAAAAAATGCTAGTGGAAAAAAGAATTTCCCACTAGCACGTAAGCACTTCCCCCTTAATCAATATACCCGTTCGTAATGCCGTACTGAATGAGCTCCGCCTTACTCGTCAGCGCGAGCTTTTGCATAATGTTCGCCTTATGATTTTCGACCGTTTTTGCGCTAATGAACAGCTTGTCGGCAATTTGGACGTTCGTATAGCCGAGAATCGTCAGGCGTAGCACCTCCTGCTCGCGTGTTGAAAGGACGTCACCTTTTTTCTTCTTTTGCTTAAATAGTTTGTCGAGCTGCTCGTCTGGTAGGCCGACGTCGAAGTAGCGCTCGTTATGATACACTTTGTAAATTGCCTCGTACATGACGCCGCCTTGACTGTTTTTTAAAATGTAGCCGTCTGCCTGTAGCTCAATGGCGCGTTCAATGTATGCAATTTCGTTATGCATCGTTAAAAAAATAATTTTAATGTGCGGCAGCTTTTGTTTAATTTCCTTCGCTGCGGTAAAGCCGTCTAGCCCTCCTGGAATCGAAATGTCCATTAACATGACGTCCGGCTCGAGCTGATACGCAAGCTGAATCGCCTCCTCGCCGTCGCTTGCCTCGCCAACGACCGTCACATCGTCATAATGGTCCAAGAGTAGCGCAATGCCTTTACGAATTAATACGTGGTCATCTACTAATACGATGTTCATCTGTTTGCCACCTCGGTATGTGTAGTTCAATTGTCGTTCCTTCGCCTATTGCAGACGTAATGCGACACGTGCCGTCAATAAATGCCATGCGCTCCTCCATATGCTTTAGCCCGAGCCCTTCACTTTGTAGCTGCTTGCGGTCAAAGCCGATGCCATCATCTGTAATCGTCACGTGCAAATAGTCTGCATCGTCCGTAAGTGTTACGCTGACGTTTTTCGCGTTCGCATATTTTAGCACGTTATGAATCGCCTCCTGCACGACGCGGTAGACGTTAATTTCGACGACTGGTGCGTAACGCTCGACGTTGTGCGACTGAAACGAAAACGCAATGTGCGGCATGTTTTTGTCAAAATGCTTGAGCATCGTTTGAATTGTCGGCACGAGCCCAAGTTGATCTAAGCTGTGCGGTCGCAGTCGGTGTGAATACGCCTTCACATCATCCATCGCGCGCTGCAATTCGTGCTGTACTTCCGTAATATAGGAAGACAGCTTCGGGTTATCGTGAATGAACGAGTTCACCGCTTGCAGTGCGACCGACACCGTAAAGAGCGATTGCCCAACGCCGTCATGTAGCTCCTGCGCAAGCCGCTTATGCTCCGACTCCCTCGCATCAATGAGCGCATGCATCATTTTTTTCGTAATATCGACTTCCTGCGCCTTTTTTAGTAGCTCCTGATCGCGCAGCACGAGCAAATATTCCGTCTCGCCTGTTTCGGTGTTTGCATAAATCGCCGCAGTGCTCATTTCGACGTCGATTTGCTTGCCGTGGTACGTCGGCATTTGCGATAAAAACGACGGCACTTCACTATTGGCAATTAAGTAACATGTCGGCTCGCCGCTTGCTTTCACACGCTCTTGGCAATACGTACAATACGGCACGCTTTCGCCAACGCTCCAACCCGTCAGTCGCTCTGCCGCCGGATTCATCATGACGATTGTGCGCGAGGTAGTCATGACGATAATGCCGTCTTGGATATGCTCGTAAATTTCTTTAAAGTAATTGTTCGTTAACGTCATCGCGTACAGTCCTTTCCTTTATTCAATGAGTATAGAGCAAATAATAAGTACGTCGTTGCTCGAAACCGAGGCGAACTCCTGCCGGAAAAGCTCGTGCCTCGACGTGAAGAGCAACGAATGTTACACACATTGTAAAAAAACTTGTGACAAAATTATATAGGGGACGTCCCCTAACTACACAATATTAGTGGAAAACCCCTAGTTTTATTTGCCACGCTTTTTTCTATCATAAACGAAAGGAGCGAGATCGATGGCATTTTTACAACAATTTATTCGAAAACAACCATTTGCTGTAGCAGGCATTTTTGTGAGTGCCGTGTTGTTAAGCGCAAGCATTTTACTGCAAGGCTACAGCATCGTCCAAATCGTCACAGCTGTTTTCATTGACGATGCACCGTTTCAACATACATTCCAATATTTCTTATTACTGGCAGTCGCAATGGTCGTGCGCCTCGCCATGCAGTGGAGCATACAGCGCATCGGTGGGCATCTCGCCTATCATGCCAAGCAGCAAATTCGCACAAAGCTGCTCGCACATTGGGCAAACGTACCGCTAAACGATTACGTACACTCAGCAACAGGCGACAAAGTGACGCTGCTTATGCAGACGGTCGACGAGCTAGAAAGCTACTACCGTGACTACATTCCGCAGCTCATGAAGACGATGACGATTCCGCTCGTCGTGTTAATTGCCGTCTTTTGCACGCACGCAAACAGCGGCTGGATTATGCTCATTACCGCGCCGTTTGTGCCAATTACGTACATCATCGTCGGCATGCAAACGCAAAAAAAAGCCGAGCAGCAGCTAGAGGCGATGAACCGCTTCTCCGGTACATTTTTAGATTTACTGCAAGGCTTGCAAACGATTCGCCTATTCGGACAGCAACAAGCGCAAGCAAACGTCCTTGATGAAAGCAATAAAGGCTTCACCGAACGCACGATGACCGTGTTAAAAATTGCATTCGCCTCGACGCTATTTATCGAGCTCATTGCAACGCTCGGCATCGGCTTAGTGGCGCTTGAAATCGGCTTCCAAATGATTGTGTTCCAAACGCTGACGTTCGCACCAGCATTTTTCGTCTTAACGCTTGCACCGGAATATTACAACTCGTTAAAAGAGCTTGGGGCTGCGTTCCATACAGGGCGCGGTAGCTTAGGGGCAGCGACGTTAATTGAACAAGAGCTTGCAAAGACGTATACGCACGTGGCATGGGGACACGAGCCGATGCCGCTTCAACCGACGATTACGCTACAGGACGCGACATTACGCTATGACGACACGACAACAATTGGTCCGATGTCGCTTACAATTCGACCAAACGAAGTCGTCGCACTCGTCGGCAAAACAGGGCACGGCAAAACGACGCTATTGAACATGCTATCGAGCTTTGCGGAGCTGACGAGCGGCGAGCTATTGTACGACGGTCGCCCGCGCCATCACTACAGCGAGGCAGACTGGTACGCGCAAATGAGCTACATGTCACAGCACCCGTACATTTTTGCCGGCACATTGCGCGATAATATTTGCATCGGGCAAACCGTCGACGATGCAGCGTTATTTGATGCACTGAATGACGCGCAGCTGACGCATTGGGTGCAGACGCTGCCGAACGGGCTCGACACGATGCTCGGTGAAGGTGGGCTCGGCTTATCCGGTGGCGAAAAGCAACGCGTTGCCATCGCTCGTGCATTTGTGAAACGTGCGCGCATCATTTTTTTAGATGAGCCAACTGCCGCGCTTGACGTCACAACCGAACGTTTATTACTCGATGCAATTGATACGCTACGTCAGCACGCAACGATCATTATGACCGCGCACAAAAAGCAAAGCATTGACCGCGCGACCGTCGTGTACGAAATTGCGAATGGACGCATTGTGAACATAACGAAAGGATGAATACCGATGCAGCTACTTCTTCACATCATTTGGCGAGACAAAAAAACAGTATTACTGACGTTGCTCGCCGGTACGATAAGCGGCTTAACGGCAGTCGCACTGTTCGCCCAAAGCGGACTGCTCATTTCAAAGGCGGCGCTCATGCCACCATTTTACGTC
>JAXJTE010000041.1:0-6322 GCA_036309765.1 Caryophanon sp.
GCATTAGCACCACGTAAAGAGCGCGAAGATGTAGCAAAAGCGATTGAACGTGCAGTCAATGCGCTACATGCATCGTACATCGAAAATGGTGTTGATAACGCGAACACAGCAGCCGCATTTATTTCAGGGCTTGGCTCAGTTGGCGAGAACATTTTCAGCGACAAGTGGACGGATTGGCAAGGTCGTCAACTCGTACAGCATTTAGTAGCAGATTATCAACTTGAAACAGGCGAATTTTTATGGAAAGAAGCAGATGAAGACGCGAATGCAATGGCGACAGAGCAAGCAATCATCGCATTAGGTGACGCATTAAACGGTTATTCAAGCTTCTCAAAACAAGCGCTTGATCAAGTACGAAAAACAGTAGAAGAGCCAGTAGAAACACCAGAGCAGCCGACAATTCCGACAAATCCGGAAATGCCAGCGCAGCCAACGCAACCGACGACACCGGAGCAACCAGCACCACAAATGATGAAAGTGTACGTATCAATTGACGGTTTACAATCAATTGTGGAGCAGCAAGAAGTAACATTACCGAAAGAAGCAACAGTACTTGATGCATTACAAGCAGTTGCAGCAGCAAACGGCGTGTCTGTATCAATTCGCAGCACGACGTATGGTTTATATGTAGAAGGTATTAACGGATTAATGGAAATGAAATATGGTAAAACGAGCGGCTGGATGTATTCAGTAAACGGTTCGTTCCCAGAGCGCAGTGCGGATAAAGAGAAAGTAGCAGATGGCGACATCATTGCCTGGTCGTACACGTACGATGAAGCAACAGTACCAAGCAACCCATCACCATCATTACCGAGCAATCCGTCTCAGCCATCACAACCATCAACACCAGAACAACCAGTGACACCGGAACAACCGACAACGCCGGAGCAACCAGTAACACCGGAAGAGCCGACAGAGCCAGAAACTCCAGTAACACCGGAAGAGCCGACAGAACCGGAAGCTCCAGTAACACCAGAGAAGCCAACAGAACCAGAAGCTCCAGTAACATTACCATTTACAGATATTGAGCCAACGAACTACAGCGCACCGTATATCGCGAAGCTGTACGAGTTAGGTATTACGACAGGTACGACAGATACAACATTCTCACCGAAAGCAAATTTAACACGTTCACAATTTGCGGTGATGATTGCGCGTGCGTTAAAGCTTGAACCAAAAGGCGCACCGACGTTTAAAGACGTACAAGGTAAATGGTACGCAGATTCAGTTCAAGCGTTAGTGGAAAATGGCATCGTACAAGGTGTGGACGAAAATACATTCGCACCAGGGAATACGATTACACGTCAGCAAACAGCGGTGATGTTATTCCGCGTATTACAATTTGCAGGCTATGATGCATTAGCTGATGTGCCAACGTTTAACGATGCGGCGAACATTTCACCGTATGCACAGCAAGCGTTTGCGACATTACAAAAGTTAAATATTTTAACAGGTAACGAAGGCTTCGCAAACCCACATGAGCAATTAACACGTCAGCAAATGGCGAAATTACTTGTGTTAACGTTAGAAGCGATTCAAAAGTAAGGAAAGCGGCCGTTTAAGTACTTTACTTAAGCGGCTCTTTTCACATTTAAAGGAGGACATTATATGAAAAAGCAACTGATCGCCGTATTATTTGCGCTATGTGTATTGCTCATTGTGCAGCTTCCTGCATCAGCAAACGACATGTTGCAAAAGGCGGAGCAACGATTATTATCGATCGTGCCAAACCCGAAATACGGCAATGAATGGATTGTATTTACGTTAGCGCGTGGCGGCTATGAAAATGATGCGTATTATAGCGCGTATATTGAGGACGTTGCAAAAACGTTACAGGAAAAAGACGGCGTGCTGCATATGTATAAATATACGGAATACGCACGTGTTATTTTAGCGCTGCAAGCAATCGGCGCAGATCCGACGACAATTGGTGGCTACAACGTATACGAAAAGCTGTTAAATGTAAATGAAGTCGCAACACAAGGCGTAAACGGTCCCGTGTTTGCATTGATCGCATTTGATAGTAAAAAAAGTGCGTATCCAATTTCAGACGAGCTACGCCAGCAATTTATTGCGAGCATTTTAAGCAATCAATTAGCGACAGGTAGCTTCACGCTTGATGATGAAACAGACAATGTCGATATGACGGCGATGGCACTACAGGCGCTAGCACCGTACCGCGAGCAAGCGAACGTCGGCGCAGCAGTAGAACGAGCGCTTGCGTATTTACAGCGTGCGCTACAAACGGAAACGTTAAGCTCAGAAAGCTACGCGCAAGTGATCGTAGCATTATCGGCGCTTCAGCTAGATGTGGCGACGACAGAAGGATTTACAACTGTATTACCGAAGTTTTTCGCCTTTTACAATACGGCTACGGGTGGCTTTAAGCATGTATTAACCGATGAAACGGACGATGTGATGGCGACCGAGCAAGGAACGTATGCGTACGTGGCGTATGAGCGTTTCAAAAACGGTGATACGAGCTTATACGATATGAATGACAAAGAAACGCAATTTATTTTCACAGATACGGCGACGCATTGGGTGCGAGAAGATGCAGCAATCGCTCAAGCGAAGGGCATTATGAACGGCTACGATGATGGCACGTTCAGACCGTCACAATCGTTAACACGCGTGCAAGCGATTAGCATTTTAGCGCGTGTATTACAGCTTCCTGCATCGACACAATCGCTTGTGTTTACAGACGTAGCGAACTATGCGGGAGCAACACAGCAGCTCGTGCAAAGCGCATACGAAGCGGGGCTTATTCAGCATAATGGCGGGACGTTCTCACCAGCGAAGCAAGTTACGCGTGCACAGCTAGCGACGATGATGGCGCGTGCGTATACGTATAAAACGAACGAAGCATTAACGCTTACACCGACAACGTTTTCAGATATTGCGACGTTCCATATCGATACGCAGCGTGCGATTGAATTTTTAGCATCTGTTGGCATCGTAAACAAACAGGCGACGTTTAACCCGAGCGGTGCGACGACGCGTGCACATGCAGCAAAAATGTTCGTGCGCTTCATGGACGTGATTGAACGATGAAGCAATGGTTTTTCGCGTTAATGCTCGTGTTCCTCACAGGCTGTAACATTCAAACAGTCGAGCATTATGAGGAGCAGCAAGCACCGATTGAACGAAGCGTAGCACAGCAAGAAACAGAGCAAGCAGAAGTTGAGCCACCTTCGCAAATTGAGCAAGTACAGCAAGGCACACCGCCAACTGTAGAAGAAAGTAAGCCAGTCGAGGTGGAGCCGGCCAATACAGAGCAAGTGGCAACGGAAACAACCGTAACCGAAACGACCGAGCAAGCAGAACTGGCACAACAACAAAGCACACCGGTAGTTGAAGCGGAAGCACCACAGCAGGAGGAAAAGCCAGTCGAAGTGGAGCAAGCCGCACCACAGCCGACCGAGCCTGAACCGACGCCAACTGCACCACCTGTTGAGAAAAAGACAGTGACGATTTCAATTGATGCGAAAACGTTATTAAACGAGGCGCATTATGCGAAGCTACACCCGTCACTACGCGCTGAAAAATACGTGCCAGCAGACGGCATTATTTTAAAGCCGACGACGTACGAAATCGTGAAGGATAACGAAACGGTATTTGACATATTACAGCGTGCGACACGCGAGTTCAACATCCACTTAGAGTACGAAGGAGCAGACGAAAACATTTACAACTCGGTGTATATCGAAGGCATCAACCATTTGTATGAATTTAGCGCAGGCAATTTAAGCGGCTGGATGTACGCGGTAAATGGCACAGCACCAGCAAAAGGGGCGAGCCAATACGTCGTGCAGCCAAACGACGTCATTACGTGGCGCTACACAGTCGATTTAGGCAAAGATTTGGACGGTGTTACGATTGACTGAGTTACAAAACTATCACCCAGCCGTTTTATTTTCGTTCTTTTTAATGCTGCTCGGATGCACGATGTTTTTTATGCATCCTGTATTACTCGCGGTGAGCTTTAGTGCGAGCTTAGCGATGATTTGGAAAGTAGCGCGATCAACATTGCGTTCGACACTCATTTGGAATACGGTAATCATCGTCGGTTCGGCGTGCATTAACCCGCTATTTAGTCATAACGGAGAGACGCCGCTTCTCTATATTAATAGCAACGCCGTAACGCTCGAAGCAATTGCGTACGGCGCGGCAATTGGGGTATTACTGAGCGCGACGATGATGTGGTGCCGCATTCTTCAATTGTGCATGACGAGCGATGCGTTTTATTACTTATTTAGCCGCATTTCACCGACGTTTGCGCTGCTATTATCGATGACACTGCGCTTTGTGCCATTGTTTAAACAACAAATGGGTGACATGATGCGCGCACAAAAAATGACGGGGCAAGCAATTACGTCTGGCTCGTTCCCGAAGCGCTTAATGAAAAGCTTTCGCGTGTTAACGATGATGGTAACGTGGGCGCTGGAGCAAGCGATTGAAGGGGCGGATTCGATGCGCGCGAGAGGCTACGGCATTGGCAAGCGCACACCGTTTTCGATTTATATTTTTACGAAGCGTGACCGCAATGCATTCGTATTACTTGGGGCGTTCGTTAGCTTATTGCTAGCGATGACGCTTATGGATTATACGTATTACTCGTTTTACCCGACGTTCACGCCAATTATTCAAACCGTATTATCGGTAACGAGCTACGTCATGTATAGCGTGTTTTTTTTCATACCGTTATTTGAGGAAGGAAGGTTACAACAGCAATGGCACAAATCAACTGTCAACAATTAAACTTTGCGTACCCGGATTCGCCGCGTCTGCTACAAGACATTTCGTTTACAGTCGAAGCGGGCGAATGGGTGACGATTATCGGGGCATCTGGCTCTGGGAAATCGACGCTGCTGCGCTTATGTAAGCCAGAGCTTGCCCCGCACGGCGAACGAAGCGGCACAATCGCAATTAATGGCGATGACACGACGAAGATGACGACGGAGCAGTCGAGTAAAACAATTGGCTTCGTGCAACAAAGTCCCGAAACACAAATTGTAACCGACCGAGTTTGGCATGAGCTAGCGTTCGGGCTTGAAAATTTAGGGCTCAATCAGCAAACGATTCGCAAGCGCGTCGCTGAAATCGCGAACTATTTCGGCATGCATCGCTGGTTCCATAGTGACACGATGCATTTATCAGGTGGGCAAAAGCAGCTATTAAACGTCGCATCGATTTTAGTGATGCAGCCGAATATTTTATTGCTCGACGAACCGACTGCACAGCTGGACCCGATTGCAGCTAAATCATTTTTGCATACGTTAAAGCAGCTGCAACAAGACCTCGGCTTAACGATCGTCATCGTCGAGCATCGATTAGAGGAAGTGTTCCCGCTAACCGATCATCTGCTCGTATTAGATGAAGGGAAGCTATTATATGAAGGTAATCCGCGTGCGTTTTCAAAAACAATTAGCGAGCAGTCGCCATTATTTGAAGCGTTGCCGATTGCGACACGCATCGCACTGCGCGATACAGATCACGTACCGTTTACGATTCATGAAGGCAAGCGTTGGGTGCAGCAGCACGTAAGCGATTGTGCGCCATTTGTAGAAAGCGACGTAGTGAAGCGTGACGTATTACTCGAAGCGAAGGAGCTAGCGTTTCGTTATGAGGCGAACGGTGATTGGATTTTAAAGCATTTTAACTGTCAAATTGAAGAAGGCGAAATTTTTACGATTGTCGGCAGTAACGGCTCAGGCAAATCAACGGCCGTGCAATGCATTACGAGCTTGTTAACACCGCAGCGAGGCGACGTATTACTCAAAGGCAAGCCGCTGAAAAAATACGACGACTTGTATACGACGTGGTTTGGCATTTTGCCGCAAAACCCACGCGTCTTATTTACGCATAAAACGGTGGAGCAGGAGCTGTTTTTCCAAGCGACTGATGAACAAAAGGAGCGCGTGCATGCATATATCGAGCGCTTTCATATCGCCCATTGCTTAACGCGTCATCCGTACGATTGTAGCGGCGGTGAGCAGCAAAAGGTCGCGCTTATTAAAATTTTGCGCTATGCACCGCGCATTTTATTTTTAGATGAACCAACGAAAGGGCTCGACCCGCAAATGAAGCAGGAGCTCATCGCATTGTTAAAAGAATTGCAGCAAGAAGGGCAAACGATTGTCATTGTGAGCCACGAGCTAGAGTTTTGTGCCGATGTGAGCGACCGCTGCGGCATGTTTTTTGACGGGCAGTTACTTGCGACGCAGCAGCCGCGCACGTTTTTTGCGAGCAATCGCTTTTACACGACGGCCGCGCATCGCCTAACGTACCCACATATTGAAAACGCCGTAACGTATAAGGA
>JAXJTE010000042.1:0-3606 GCA_036309765.1 Caryophanon sp.
CCTCTTCTGATGGTAGTGTTTTTTCGACAATCACACTATACCAAAGAATGAGGTGTTTTTTGTATCTAAAAATGCATGTAAAGGTTCTTATTGAAATCGAGAACAATCTAATAGAGCCAACGATTGGACCTAATTATTTAGGTGCGAAGTTTGAGTCATTTATTTATAAAATTCTAAAGAAATACACTTTTCTGATATAGGTAAAAAGACTAGAAACTTTCTTGTTGTTAGTATAGAATGGGGAAACGTGATAAAAGTGAGAAGGAGAAAAGCATGTATATTATAAAAAACATGAAGGTTCGTAATAAGATTTTGATGATCATTGCGGTGAGTATTATCGTAGCAGCAAGCATTGCCACATTGTCATTTATACAAACGAATAAAATGACGAGTAACATTGAAGCGGTGTATGAGGAGAAATTTATTCCGAACGATTGGTTAAGCAATGCGATTGCAGTGAATTTACGTATTAATAGTGTCATCATTGAATTAATGATGACGACAGATGCGATGGAAAAGCAGGAGCTGCATAGTGAAATTAATGAAGGCATCGACCAAGTGCTTTCGGATTTAGCATTGTATGGCGAAATGGAGCTAACGGAAGCAGAGCAGCGAGGATTAGCGGACTTCTATGAGGCGGTTGAGCGTTTGACGGCGAATCAAGAGGAAGTCATTAATTTAGCGGTGCTTGGGCATAATGAGCGTGCGTATGAGCTGTACCGAAACGATGTAAAGGAGCCGCGCGAAGATTTAATTGCGGCATTGCAGGAGTTGCGAGCATTTAAAGTCGATCAAACAGAAGTGATCGTCGCAGAAAGTGTGGCAGCGGGTAAAACGAACAACACGAACAACGTCATCATTAATGGTGTGGCGATTGCAATTTTAGTATTTTTAGGGCTATTTATTGCACGCATGGTAACGGTGCCACTACAGCAATTACGCGAGCAGCTATTGTTTGTCGAGCAAGGGGATTTTACAGTAAAAGGTACGTATGAATCAAAAGATGAAATCGGGCAGTTAATGATTTCATTTAACAAAACGTTTGAGACGCTTCGTGATGTCGTATCGAAAGTAAAAGTGTCATCTGAGCACGTCGACAATACGTCGCAGGAGCTCATGGCAAACGTCGAGCATTCAACGACAGCAGCGGATCATGTTGTCGCATCGATTCAAGAAATCGCAGCAGGCTCAGAGCAAACGAGAGACCGTCTTGAGCAAAACTCAATTGTCATTGAGCGTGTCGCAACAGGGTTCTCAACAATTCGCCATAACATTACAGAGGTGGAGCATTTAGTGGCGACAGCATTGAACGAGGCGCGAGAAGGCTCAAGTATTGTCGATGAAAACGTCGAGCAAATGCAAAGTATTAAACAATCGATTCAGCGTTCAAATGATGTCATTCAAACGTTATCGAATCAAGTTGGTGAAGTGGACGAAATTTTAAAAGTGATCGACGGTATTTCACAGCAAACGAACTTGCTTGCGTTAAATGCCGCAATCGAAGCAGCACGAGCAGGCGAGCACGGAAAAGGCTTTGCGGTCGTAGCTGACGAAGTGCGTAAGCTAGCAGAACAGTCGATTGATGCAACGAAATCAGTCGCATCGATTTTATCAAACATTAAAGAAGATACGGCGCAATCGGTATCGATTATGAACGTCGTCTTAACTGAGGCGGAAAGTGGCTTAGTCGCAACCGATAACACGTCGAAAAAGTTCGATGATATTTTAACGAATACGTCTGAAGTGTCGCCAGTGTTACACGTCGCAAAAGCTTCGATCGAGGAAATTGTGAGCGACTTCGATTCGTTTAAAAGCGGTGCAGATACAATTTTACACGTATCGTTACGCAACGCACAAAATAGCGAAATGGTATCAGCCGCTTCTGAGCAGCAAGCCGCAACGCTTGAAGATATGACCGAATCAAGCCGCGTGCTCGCAAACGTCGCAACAGAATTAAACGACGTCGTGAAGAAGTTTACGATTTAATAAAAACGTGCTACGAGTGATGAACACTTGAGCACGTTTTTTTCATTGTAGGACGTATTGCGAAATTTGAACGTCGCTACTCCTTATACATTATGTCATCATTTAAGCGGCGTATTCGAATCGTGCGTTTGCAGCATTTTGCTGTAATCGACATAGACGCCTGCATTCGCATCGTCCTGCTTGTCGAAAATGATTTGCTGAATCGCTGTTTTATCCGTTGTGCCCCAGTAGTTTTCCTGCGCGCGAATTTGCGCCTTGCTGGAGCCGTTCGTTACTTTAATCGCATACGTCGTTGGGTTAAAGCTGTTGTATTGAATGATTGTCTCGCCTTCTGGGAAGTGATCGACGACGATGCTCGTATGCCCGCCGTTAAAGTAATTGTTTTTAAATTCGGCTTTGTTGTATTGCTTTGATGGGGCGACGATAATTTCGCCCGCGTTTTTAAATAAGTTGCGTTCAAATACGTTGTCTGCGCGCGAGTTGATTAAGTTAATGGTCTTCGTGTTTTCGACAATCGAATTTTTCATCGTGAACTTTGCGCCGCCTTGTGCTGGTGTGCCACCGACAATTTTAGCGTACTCCATATACACTTCAGGGTGCGGCTCGGCTTTTGGTGATTTCGGCTCAATGTGCAAGTTGTTCACGACGACGCGGCTGCTGCTCGTGCCGACGATGTTTAACTTCGTGTTCACGACCTCTAGCGTGTAGCCGTTTCCTTCGATGACAACGCCTTCCTCGACGTTTAACACCGCACCTTCTGCAAGCTGAATATTACCCGTTACGGTATACGGCGACATGCGCTTCGTTAACGTCATATCGCGATTAATCGTGCCGCTTAGTTCAGAGGCGCTATTTGTCGTCTGTGCTTTCACCGTTACTTGGAATGCTTTCGTTTCGGTCGCACTGCCTTTTGAAATCGTTGCCGTTAACGTAACGGTCGTATCGGTCGCCGGGCGCGTGACGATGCCGCTGCTTGTGATGAGCTGCTCGTTTGATGACTTCCACGCAATCGACGTGCTGTACGTGCCTGTCTTTGGCAGCGTCATGTTCGCCGTGACGCTCGTTGGCATGGTTAGCTCCGCGGCTGCTTTTTTCACGTCCGCTGCGTCAGTGTTTGTGTTTGGCGTTTGCTGAAGCTCGGCAATTTGCTTTTTCAGCGCGGCATTTTCCGCTTCGAGAGCGGCTACTTTGTTTTGCAAGTCGCTCATATAGCTGTCAACAGCAGGCTGCATATGCACGATTTTAAACTCGCCGTTTTGCAAAATAAAATCAACAGACTCGGCTTTTGCTAACGGTGTGCCCGTTTTAGATGTGACGTTCGTCGTAATCGTTAGTGTGTACACTTCACCGAGCACATAATTGTTTGTCGGAATGACGTGCACCGTTTTTGCGCTCGTTGCTTTCACGTCAGCGTTAAACGGCTTTCCTTTTGAATCGGTAATGTAAATGGCGTTGTTTTGAAGCGATTGGGCGTTGACATCGTCGTTAAAATCAATGCTCCACACTTTTTCCGTGTCGTGAATGTCTCGACTTGTATCTGCGTACGTGACATGCTGTGCGGCAAACGTGAACACCGCGACGAGCAGTAGACGCATCAGCAATGAGTGAATGTTTTTCATC
>JAXJTE010000043.1:0-4713 GCA_036309765.1 Caryophanon sp.
ATCGTTAAGCGACCTTGCTGCGTTTCAAACATCGCCACTAAATCGTCCATCGTGCGCCTCGCCTCCCGCTCTTCCTCGTTGCTAAGCCATGTATGCAGCGCAATATAAACGACCGTACACATAAGCGCATAGCTCACGAAAATGACAAGCGACGTCACCGCAGTCCATTTTTCCTTTAACGACCGCTGCTTCATACGTCCTCCCTCATCACATAGCCGACACCACGTACCGTCTCGATGTAAGGTTTGCTCACTTGTGGTAGCTTCGCGCGTAAATGGCGAATATACACATCGACCACATTCGTTTCAACGTCTGTATCAAACCCCCATACGCGCTGTAAAATTTGGTCGCGCGTGCAGACGCGATTTTTTTCTTCTACTAAATATTTCAGTAAATCGTACTCCGTTTTTGTTAAATCGAGCTTGTCGCCTGCTGCTGTAGCGACGTATGCCTGCTCATCAATCATGACGTCGCGCACACTTAACGTCGGGGTGTCATCACGCGTCGTGCGGCGAAGTATGCTGCGAATGCGTGCGAGCAGCTCCTCAATCGCAAACGGCTTCACTAAATAATCGTCCGCCCCTGCATCAAGCCCCGATACACGATCCATCACCGCATCACGCGCCGTCAACAGTAAAATCGGCACGTTCGACGTTGTGCGCATACGCCGACAAATTTCAATGCCGTTTAACCCTGGCAGCATGACGTCTAGCAGTAAAATGTCAAACTGCTCAGTCTGCGCTGCCTGCAAGCCGTCTCGCCCGTCATGCTTTACTGTGACGTCAAAGCCTTCAAATTTTAATTCCAGCTCGACAAAACGCGCGATGCTTTTATCATCTTCTACAACTAATACTTTTTTCATATAGTAATTCCTTCCTACAAAATGGGGCTGCGCAAATAAGTGAATACTCATTGCCCAGCCTCGTTTTATATTTATTTAATCTGCATGTTGATACGCCCGTTCATTGGCAGGAGCGTATTGCGGCTCGCGTTCCTGGGGCGTGGCTTTCGCTGTATAAACATGGCGAATCAACAGACGTGTTTCATTATGATAGCTTGTCATTTTACCTCATGAAAATATGCCCAGCCGTTTTTCCCTCGCTGTTTGGCCAGTAATAACGCATGGTCAGCAGCATCGACAATTCGTGATAAATCCATGCTTGCTTCAGGGAAGAACGAAATGCCAATCGATGTCGTCGGCGAGAAATGATGGTCTTGTATGTGCCACCCTTCACGCAAACGCTCATGAATCGAATGAATGACGTTTTCGACTTGCTCACGACGAATTTCTTTATCGCGGAGCAGCCCCGGCAACAGCACGATAAACTCATCCCCACCGACGCGTACGACGATATCATGCACGCGCACACTTTGGCGAAGCGCAATGCCAAACTCACGTAAAAATTGGTCGCCAACATCGTGTCCGTAGCCATCATTAATGCCTTTAAAATTATCGCCGTCTAAATAAAGTAACCCAATTGCTTCGTTATATTTTAGCGCATCCTTTTTCGCCACGACGAATTGCTGCTCTAAAAAGCGACGATTCGGTAAGCCCGTTAGCGGATCGTGATATGCCATATATAATAGCTCGGTTTCCTTTTGCTTACGCGCCGTAATTTCACGCGATACGAGCAAAATTTGACGTACGTTCGGTCGCAACACATCATTCACAACTGAAATATTTGTTTCAATAAAATACGTTTCTTGATTGCGTCCGACAAGCTCAAACTCCATGCTGTATTGCCCTGCCTTTGATAACGTTTCGTATAGCTCACTATGCCATAAAGTTTGACTTTTCTCAGTCATGATCGATGCATAAAACGCACCTTGTAGCTCCTGCTGCGTGTATTGTAGCAAACGTGCATACGACGGCGAAACATATTGTAATATACCATCTTCATTGACGATTGCGATAAAGTCGCTCGTATTTTCAGTAATCATATGGAACATGCGGCTAATGTGGTTAAGCTCGGTCATGATCGCCTTTTTTTCTGTGACGTTTAAGTTAAGCGACATAAATTGCTCGACCTCGCCTGCTTCATTGCGTAGCGGCAGTACCGTCATATCTAACCAATACGGCTGCCCGTACTTTGTGACATTGCATATTTCACCGCGCCACGTTTCACCTTTTAATAAATGCTCGTGCCAAATTTTCTCAAAATGGTGTGCCGTTTGTACACGCGAACGCAAAATGCGCACGTTTTTTGAAATGAGCTCCTCACGCGTATACCTTGCCGTGCGACAATACGGCTCGTTCGCATCTAAAATGTTGCCACGCACATCGGTAATGACGATCTCTACTGTGGAATTGAGTGCGTGCTGCATGCGTTCGACATCACGAACAGCAAGGCGCAGCTCCTCTGTTTGCTTATGATGTGCCGTAATATCTTGTAACACAACGAACATCGCATCAATATATGAATTGTCTTGTATAATATTTGCTGATAGTAAAAAATATTTTTGCTGCTCATCTGGTAACGTCATTTGTACAAGTAACGATGAGCACTCTTCATTGTTACGCACCCGCTGTAAATACTGCGCGATGCTTTGCTGCTGCTCATCATCAAATAAAGTCAGTGTAATAAACGATTGTCCAATAAGTGCATTACGCTCCAAGCCAGTTTCTTCTAAAACTTTAGAACTAAAGTCTTGTATAATTCCATCCGACGAAAGCATGATTGTGCTGGAATAGGAGTTAAATAATAAAGAACGGGTAAAGAAGTAGTAATCTGCTAATTCTCTTTTATAGCGGAGCGCTTTTGTAATTGCAAGCACGTATTGTTCCTGTTCTTGCATGAACGGATAAAGCGTCGTCTCAAATTTCTGTGCGATTTGAAAACGCGTATAATCTTGATACGTCACCTGCTGCTGTGTTGCAACAGCAGCATCGTAGTAAGACCGAATAAAATGCACAGTTTCAGCACTTAACAGATCGGTAATGAATAGATTTGTCGCATCTTTGTTGAAAAGCTGGCGCACACTGTTATTAATCGTTACATATTGATAATTGTCGCCAACCTTCTTCATTAAAAACACATAATCCAAACTGTTGCCAAACATCATATCGAAGTGCTTTGCTGTAAATATATTTTGAGACATATGCCCACTCACCCCTGCCATTGAAAAGTTCTACATGTATTTCTGCACCGATTATATCATACTCGGTGTGTAGCAAACAAAATTTACGAAAATTCGAGAACAAATCGCAGCACAACGAACAGAAGAAATTTCAAACGCTTTATTTTTTCAGTTTTTTCTGACTACGTTCACAAAAACGAGCGATTTTCGTACATTTCGTATAAATTTATTGCAAAAAAACATTCGTACCGTTTATTATATTTGTACAACTAATCTATTCTGTCACTGTAGGTTCATATCAGCAACAAGGGAGATTGCTATGTAGCGATTTTGCTTATGGCTATGTCTAGTTCTGTGGGTTTGAATGACGAAAACGAAATTAGAAAGATCAGTTTACATTTTCGCATCATTAGTTTTTTGGTATTTTATTCTACCCCTAGATGTAAAGGAGGCGTTTCGCATGTTAAAACATCGAGACTTGCACGAGTGTAATGAATTATTTGAGTTAATGTCGCATCCTTCTGTGTTCCCGTATGTCCGTCAGAAAGCAACTTCCCCTGAGGAATTTTTGTTCATGACGAAACAGCTGATTGAAGACGAGAAAAATGGATTAGTCGTATCCCGCACAATTTTAGATGACTGGGGTCAAGTAATCGGTACAATTTCGATTTATGACGTACAAGACAATGCTGGTTTTTTAGGCACTTGGATTGGCAAAGAATTTCAAGGTAAAGGCTACAATGAGCAGGCCAAGCTAGCGTTCTTGAATGAATTATTTTTCGAACTAAACTTCAATACGGTATTTTTACGCATTCGTGTAACAAACGGTCGCTCAATCCGCGCCGCACAAAAGTTACCATATGTCGTATCCGCTGAAGAATCGCATACAGCATTATTAAATGAAATCAATGCTGGTGAAGCACAATACCGCTTATTCAAAATTCCACGTGATTTGTTCTATCTTGTTACAGCGAACGAGCAAGGTGACGAAGAAGAGCAAGCGATGTAACTATATAAAAAGGGGCTAGTCGACATTAATCGACTAGCCCCTTTTGTTATACATATTACGCGCGTTTTTGATGTTGTAAAATAAGCGACACCATATCTTCTGGCGTTTTCGGTGGTGTTGCTTTTTCCATCGCACTTAACATATCGCTGCTACGTCCAAGCAGCTCGTTAAATGTATCAGCAAACGTATCAGGTGTGAGCTGTTCTTCCTCTAGCACGACCGCAAACCCTTGCTTTTTAAATAATCGTGCATTTAAAATTTGGTCGCCGCGAGATTTCGCTGCCGATAGCGGAATGAGCATCATCGGCTTGTACAGCGCAAGGAATTCAAAAATCGAGTTCGAGCCCGCGCGTGAAATGATAAAATCACTCGCATACAATAAATCCGCTAGCTCGTCCGTTACGTATTCAAACTGCTTATAGCCTGCTTTACGCTCAAGTGACGCCTCTGCATGCCCTTTTCCGCATAAATGAATGACGTCAAATTGTGGCAGCAGCATATGTAAATTTTTGCGCACCGCTTCGTTAATAATCGCCGAGCCTTGTGAGCCACCCATAACAAGCACGACTTGGCGCGTGCCATCAAAGCCACAAAGCGACAATCCTTTTTGACGCGAGCCCGTAAAC
>JAXJTE010000044.1:0-2857 GCA_036309765.1 Caryophanon sp.
AGATGCAATGGGCAAGTTCGCAACAGGGGTTACCGTATTATTAACGGAAAATGAAGGGGAAGTACACGGTATGACAGCAAATGGCTTCATGTCTGTGTCGCTTGATCCGAAGCTCGTTGTCATTTCAATCGGGCATAAAGCAAAGTTTTTAGAAAAAGTAGCACAATCTAAAACATATACAGTAAACATTTTAGCGGAAGATCAAGAAAGCTATTCACGTCACTTCGCAGGTCGCCCGAATGAGGACGTTGTGTTTGACCGTCTAGCAGAGCAGCCTGTATTACCAGGAGCAGTTGCACAAGTGGCGTGTGAAGTCGTAGCAGAGCATGTAGAAGGCGATCATACGTTACTAATCGGTAAAGTGCTTGATATTACCGTAAGCGAGCGCGACCCATTATTGTTCTTCGGTGGACAATACCGTCAGCTACAAGCAGTACCGGCAAAAGTTTAAATTGGATAAAGGGGACATGAGCATGAATATTCAAGAAGCAGCACAGCGTTTAGCACAGGCTGAACAAACGAAGCAACCGATTGCACCACTGACAGAAACAAATCCAAACATGACAGTCGATGATGCGTACCGTATTCAGCTTGCACAAATCGAGGAGAAAAAAGCACAAGGCGCAACTGTCGCTGGCTTAAAAATCGGTTTAACGAGCAAGGCGATGCAAGACATGCTTGGCGTCTACACACCGGATTACGGCTTCATTTTAAATACGATGGTTCACGATGAAGATGCGCCGATTAATGCAAGCGCGTACATTGAGCCGCGAGTAGAATTTGAGCTTGCGTTTTACTTCAAAAAAACGCTGCAAGGTACGGTAACAATTGATGATGTGATCGATGCAGTTGATTACGTTGTGCCATCGATCGAAATTATCGACAGCCGCATCGCCGATTGGAAAATTAAGTTTGAAGATACGGTATCGGATAACGGCTCATCAGCAGGTGCGATTTTAAGCAGCACGAAAACGAAACTGAGCGATATTGCCGATATTACAGCCATTCCAGTGAAAGCGTACAAAAATGGTGAGTTTTTCGATGAGGCAACGACAGCAGCTGTGCTTGGCAATCCGTTAGAGGCGGTCGTATGGTTAGCGAATGCGGTACGTGAATACGGCATTACGATTCAAGCCGGCACATTCGTACTGTCAGGTGCTGTATCGAAGGCCGTACCATTCGTAGCAGGCGATGTATTCGAAGCAGATTTCGGTCCGCTCGGTAAAGTACGTGCAGCATTTGCGAAGGAGGCGGTTGTAAAATGATGAAAGCAAAAGTAGGCATTATTGGCTCAGGAAATATCGGTACAGATTTAATGTATAAGATTGAACGTAGCGACGTGTTAGAGATGAGTGTCATGATCGGCATTGATTCAAACTCAGACGGCTTAAAGCGAGCAAAGGAACGTGGCTACACGATTATTGATAACGGCATCGATGGCTTAATGGGTCAGCTTGATTTAGTAGACATCGTATTTGATGCGACGAGTGCCTATGCACATGAACATAATAGCCAATTATTAACAGCAGCAGGCAAAAAAGTAATCGATTTAACACCCGCTGCAATCGGACCTTTCGTCGTACCACCTGTTAATTTGACGGAACATTTAGATAAATCAAATGTCAACATGGTGACGTGCGGTGGACAAGCGACAATTCCGATGATTTATGCAATTTCTCGCGTCGTGCCAGTCGAGTACGCTGAAATTGTCGCGACGATTTCAAGTAAAAGTGCCGGCCCAGGAACGCGCGCAAATATTGACGAGTTCACGAGTACGACATCTCGTGCAATCGAGCTTGTCGGCGGTGCGAAAAAAGGAAAGGCGATCATCATTTTAAACCCGGCGGAGCCACCGATCATTATGCGCGATACGATTCATGTGCTTGTCACTGAGGAAGGGCATGATGAGGCGATTCGCCAGTCGATTGCTGACATGGTACAAGCGGTGCAAACGTACGTGCCAGGCTATTCACTAAAGGCGAATACCGTATTTGAAGGCAAAAAAGTGTCAGTGTTCATCGAGGTGGAAGGCGCGGCGGATTACTTACCGGCATATGCAGGAAACTTAGACATTATGACGGCCGCAGCGGTGCAAGTCGCAAACGAAATGGCACGACATACGGTGAAGGAGGTAATCCGATGACAAAAGATGTAACGATTTTAGACGTATCTTTACGCGACGGTAGCCACTCGGTGCGCCATTCGTTTACCGAAGCACAAGTGAGCGCCGCAGCAAAAGGCTTAAATGCAGCAGGTGTACATTATTTTGAAGTGTCGCACGGTGACGGCTTAGGTGGCTCATCGCTGCAGTACGGTTTGTCAGCGGTCGATGAGTTAAAGCTGATCGAAGCAGCGGCAGCGCAATGTACGACGTCTGAAGTAGCTGTCCTATTAATTCCAGGGATCGGCACGAAGCAAGATTTACAAAATGCGGTATTGGCTGGTGCGAAAATGGTACGTGTTGCAACGCACGTAACGGAAGCAGATGTTGCGGCACAGCACATCGCTTTAGGTCGCGAACTCGGCTTAAAAACGGTCGGCTTCCTCATGATGTCGCATATGGCACCAGTGGAAAAAATTGTGGAGCAGGCGAAGCTATTTGAATCATACGGAGCAGAAGCTGTGTATGTGACGGACTCAGCAGGCGCGATGTTACCTCCTGATGTAACAGCACGCATTTCAGCACTAAAAAATGCGCTGCAATGTGATATCGGCTTCCATGCGCATAACAATTTATCGATGGCGATGGCAAATACAGTCGCTGCGGTTGAAGCCGGTGCTACGTTTATCGATGGTAGCATGCGCGCACTCGGAGCTGGTGCAGGCAACACGCAAACGGAAGTGATGGTATCGGTAC
>JAXJTE010000045.1:0-6285 GCA_036309765.1 Caryophanon sp.
GCGATATCTGGTGCTGAACCGTGTACTGGCTCGTATAAACCAAAGCTATCTGCACGCATTGATGCAGATGGTAACGTACCTAAAGAGCCTGTAATAACTGAAGCTTCATCAGATAAAATATCGCCAAACATGTTCTCAGTCACGACAACGTCATAATGCGCTGGGTTTGTGATCAGCTTCATTGCCACTGAATCGACTAAGTTATGCTCTACTTCTACATCTGGATATTGTGCTTTTTTCTCTTCCACAATTTGACGCCATAATTTACTCGTATCTAAAACGTTCGCTTTATCTACTGAGCAAAGCTTCCCACGACGTACACGCGCTAAGTTAAACGCTGTGTCCACGATGCGCTCGATTTCCTTACGTGTGTAGGCAAGCGTATCAATTGCATGATCCTCTGCTAAAACGCGTGGCTCACCGAAGTAAAGAC
The DNA here is from genome assembly GCA_036309765.1 of Caryophanon sp. Taxonomy (GTDB): domain Bacteria; phylum Bacillota; class Bacilli; order Bacillales_A; family Planococcaceae; genus Caryophanon. The sequence goes on from JAXJTE010000045.1 coordinate 434, forward strand.
CACCTGTTAATTCACGCACGATCATTAAGTCTACGTTTTCTGCTACTTCACGCTTTAATGGCGAAGCATCAAGTAAACTTGGAATCGCGGCTACAGGACGAAGGTTCGCGAACAGATCAAAGTGTTTACGAATTTGTAGTAATCCTTTTTCTGGACGTAAGTGAGATGGGTTGTTATCCCACTTCGGACCGCCTACAGCACCTAACAATACCGCGTCACTCGCTTCACATTTTGCAATCGTCTCTTCTGGCAACGGATTGTTTTCCGCATCAATTGCCGCACCGCCGATTAGTGCATATTGTAAATGAAATGTATGGTTGTAACGTGCTTCAATTGCTTGTAGTACTTCTACTGCTGAAGCGACTACTTCTGGGCCAATGCCATCGCCCGGTAAAATCGTAATTGTCTTTTCCATCGTTCGAAACATCCTTTCGTTCTCCGCGTTTTATAATGTCGCTATTTTCCGACAATTTATGTAGAAAAAGTACCAGCTTGTCTAGGTCAGACTAAGCTGGTACTTGTAAAGTTCTTAGTTGACTGCTCCTTGGCGTGTACTCGCTTGAAGTAAGTGACGATTCACTGCGTTTACGTACGCTTTTGCTGACGCTTCTAACACGTCTTGCGCTGCGTCACGGCCTGTATATTTAAAGCCGCTATATTCGACATTGATGACTGCCTCACCTAATGCGTCCTCACCTTTACCAACCGAAGTAACACGGTAGTCAAGCACATTTACTTTACCTTCAGCAATTTGCTCAAGTGTATTGAAAATGGCCTCAACCGAACCATTGCCTGTACCTGTGTACGTTTGCTCTGTACCTGCTGGCGTTGTCACAACAACTGTTGCTGTTGGCACATTTGATGAATCGTATTGAACTTGTACGTTTTGTAATTCGTATAACGATACGTCGCCAATTGCGATTTGCTGCTCCGTTAAAATGGTTACTAAATCATCTTCAGTTACTTCCTTTTTACGGTCTGCAAGCTTTTTGAACTCGTCAAATGCTTTGTTTAACTTTTCATCTGATAAGTCAAAGCCCATCGTTTCTGCGCGGTCGCGGAATGCAGCACGACCTGAGTGTTTACCTAATACAAGTGGTACGTCGCCTTCACCAACAAGTGCTGGTGAAATGATTTCGTACGTTTCTTTATGCTTTAACACGCCATCTTGGTGAATACCCGATTCGTGTGCAAATGCATTTTTACCTACAACTGCTTTGTTTGGCTGAATAACAGAACCTGTTAAACGGCTAACGAGCTGCGATGCACGTTTAATTTCTTTTAGTACGATCCCTGTTTCCACTGGGTAAATATCATTACGAATGTGTAGTGCAACGGCGATTTCTTCAAGTGCAGCATTACCTGCGCGCTCTCCAAGACCGTTAATTGTACATTCGATTTGATCTGCACCGTTTTCCATTGCAGCAATTGAGTTGGCAACAGCCATTCCTAAGTCGTCGTGACAGTGAGCTGAGAACTTAACGTTTTCAGTGCCTGTGCAGTTTTCCTTTAAGAATTTAAATAACGCGCCGTATTCTTGCGGTGAAGCGTAGCCTACCGTATCTGGTACGTTAATTGTTGTTGCACCTGCTTTAATGGCAGCGTTGATGACACGTACTAAATAGTCTTTATCTGAACGGAATCCATCTTCACAAGAGAACTCAACTAGTGAGAACTTTGATTTTGCATACTTTACTGCTTCAACTGCCTGCTCAATTACTTGATCTGGCGTTTTTTTCAGCTTGTATTCCATATGAATCGGGCTTGTCGCGATAAATGTATGTACGTGCGGCTGTTCAGCAACTTTTACTGCTTCCCATACTGCATCGATATCACTTTTCACTGCACGTGCAAGACCTGTTACGATTGAATTTTTTACCGTTTTTGCAATTTGATGTACCGCTTCAAAGTCGCCCGGTGATGAAGCAGGGAATCCTGCTTCAATTACCGTAACGCCTAAACGTTCAAGTTGCTTGGCGATTTCAATCTTTTCCGCCGTATTTAAGTTAATGCCCGGCGATTGTTCACCGTCGCGTAACGTTGTATCAAAAATATCAATCTTGCGCACTTTGAGTCACTTCTTCACGAACTACTTTTTGCTTACCTTCGTTGATGAATGGCATCATTTCACGTAAACGTGCGCCAACTTCCTCGATTTGGTGGTTAGCACCAGCATTTTTGTATTCAGTGTATTTCGGACGACCAGTTGCGTTTTCTTCCATCCACTCACGAGCGAATGTACCGTTTTGGATGTCTGTTAATACGTCTTTCATGCGAGCTTTTACAGAAGCATCGATTACGCGTGGACCTGAAACATAGTCTCCCCACTCAGCTGTATCTGATACTGAGTAACGCATTGTAGCCATACCGCCTTCGAACATTAAGTCAACGATTAATTTTAATTCGTGTAATGTTTCAAAGTAAGCAAGTTCTGGTTGGTAACCAGCTTCTACTAATGTTTCGAAACCAGCTTGTACTAATGCTGTTGCACCACCACAAAGTACTGCTTGCTCACCGAATAAGTCAGTTTCTGTTTCTTCTTTGAATGTAGTTTCTAATAAACCACCACGAGCTGATCCAATACCTTTACCGTAAGCAAGAGCTAAGTCACGAGCTTGACCAGTTGCATCTTGGTGGATTGCGAATAAGCCTGGTACGCCAGCGCCTTGTTCGAATTGACGACGAACTAAGTGACCTGGACCTTTTGGAGCTACTAAGAATACGTCAACATCTGCTGGAGGTTGAATTTGACCGAAATGTACGTTGAAGCCGTGTGCGAACATTAATACTTTACCAGCTGTTAAGTGTGGTGCGATTTCTGCTTCGTAAACTGCTTTTTGGCGCTCATCTGGTAATAAGATTTGAATTACGTCAGCTTCAGCTGCTGCTTCTGCTACTGTTTTAACGTCTAAGCCATCAGCTTTTGCTGCGTCGAATGAACCGCCTGGACGAACACCTACTACTACGTTGAAGCCAGAATCTTTTAAGTTTAATGCGTGAGCGTGACCTTGAGAGCCGTACCCGATGATTGCGATTTTTTTACCTTTTAATACGTCTTCGTTGATGTTTTGTTCATAATACATTTGTGCCATGTTGTTGTTCCTCCGATTATTATATGAATTTTTAAGTATTGCGTATGACCTAATATATGCGAACTATTCAGAAATTTCAAGTGTATTTGTGAAAATAATTGAAAACTTTCGAAAATAAAGTTATTTCAGAATAGAAAGCTGCGTTTGAACGAGCTGTGTTTCACGAACAGAAGCTGTTGCACCTGTACGTGTAAGCTCTTTAATGCCGTATGGACGAATTAAATCGATAAAGGCATCAATTTTTTCTGGTGATCCGACTACTTGGTACGTCACAACATTTTTCGCTGTGTCGATTACTTGTGGACGGAATGGTTCTACAATTGCGTTCATTTCTAAGCGTACATTCGCTGGTGAAATAACTTTCACAAGTGCAAGCTCACGTAAAACGATTGATTTATCTGTAATGTCTTGCACCTTTAATACATCAATTTGCTTTGAAACTTGCTTTACAAGTTGCTCAATTTTATTTTGATCTGGAACATTCACAATAAACGTCATTTTTGAAAATTGTTCATTTTCTGTGTGACCTACTGTAATGGACTCGATATTAAATTGGCGCTTCATTAAAAGCCCCGTTACGCGGTTTAATACACCGCTTTGGTTAATTACTGTGACAACGATGACACGTCTCATTACTTTTTCACCCCAATCATTTCATGTAGCCCTTTACCTGGAGCAACCATTGGATATACGTTTTCCAGCTGCTTTACGCGGCAATCGATTAAAACAGGCTCGTCTGAACCAAGTGCCTCTGCAAACACTGCTTCTGCTTCTTCTAGCTTCTCAATGCGGTAGCCTTTAATGCCGTATGCATCTGCAAGCTTAATGAAGTCCGGCTGTACCGGAATTAGCGATGACGAATAGCGCTCTGCGTAGAATGTTTCTTGCCATTGGCGTACCATTCCTAAGCAGCTATTGTTTAAAATAACAATTTTTACAGGTAAATTGAATTCTTGTAATAATGAAAGCTCTTGTGCTGTCATTTGGAAACCAGCGTCACCAACAACAGAAATAACTTTCGCATCTGGCTTCGCAAATTGTGCTCCGATTGCGGCTGGGAAACCGAAGCCCATCGTACCTAGTCCACCAGAAGTTACCCAACGATGCGGGTGATTTAATTTATAGTATTGTGCCGTCCACATTTGATGTTGACCTACGTCCGTCGTTACAATTGCATCACCATTTGTTACACGGTGAATAATTTCAAGCGCTTGCTGTGGTAAAATTTCGCCACCTGCTGCTTCTTCATTGATCCATAACGGGTTTTCTGCCATGTTTTGACGAATTGTCGCTAACCATTCAGAAGAATCCTCTGTCTCAAAATCTTTTTTCAGTAAAGCATTTAACGCTTCTTTTGCATCCGCTACGATTGGCACTGCTGTCGGGACGTTTTTCCCAATTTCAGCTGGATCGATATCAATGTGAATCACTGTCGCATTTGGTGCAAACGTCGTTAAATTACCCGTTAAACGGTCGTCAAAGCGCGCGCCGATGTTTAATAATACATCACACTCTTGAATCGCTGTATTCGCTGCGTACGTGCCGTGCATCCCTGCCATACCGAAGTTTAGCTCATGCTCACCATGCACCGCACCTAAACCTAGTAGCGTGCTTACAAGCGGGAAATTATACTTTTCGATAAATTGCGTTAATTCCTCACGTGCGTCCGCAAATAACGTACCAGCACCTGCTAAAATAAGCGGCTTCTTCGCTGTGCTTAACATTTGAATTGCTTTTTGCACTTGTAAGTAGTTTGGTTTAATTGTTGGCTGATACCCTGGTAAATGAATCTCTTTAGCTTGTGCATTAATTTCAGCTACTACTTCGTCTGTGAAAATAGCTTGAGAAATATTTTTAGGGAAGTCAACAACAACTGGTCCTTTACGTCCTGTGTTCGCAATGTGGAACGCTTCACGTACGACACGTGGAATATCACGGATGTCGCGTACTTGGTAGTTATGCTTCGTAATTGGCGTCGTAATACCGATAATGTCTGCTTCTTGGAATGCATCTGTACCGATTACAGACGTCGCAACTTGTCCTGTAAATACAACAAGTGGAATTGAATCGATCATCGCATCAGCAATACCTGTTACTAAGTTGGTTGCACCTGGACCACTCGTTGCGATAACAACGCCTGGCTTATTTGATACGCGTGCATACCCTTCAGCTGCGTGAATGGCACCTTGCTCATGACGCGTTAAAATGTGGCGAATTGGATTGCGGTAAAGTGCATCATACACTTGTAATACCGCACCACCTGGGTAACCGAAAATGATTTCTACATCATTGTCGTGCAGTGCTTCGATTAAAATATCGGCGCCGTCTTTATGTGTAGGTGTGTTGTCTGCTGCTTGTTGCTGTACTTTTTGCTGGTCTTCTTTGTAATCTTCTGAAATTTTTGTATTCATATTATTGGCCTCCTAAAATCGTGATTACAATGTATGTCAATCTAGTTGTATGAAAAATTGTTAAAAAGAAAAAGCCTTTCATCCGCACGCAAAATAAAACCTTTACGTAGGGATGAAAAAGACTTTTCATGGTACCACCCCATACCCATCAAGCTAAGCACGAAAAGAAACGAAACTTGACTCGTTTTGACATGGTTGCTAGCTACTGTATGAAAAATAAGCATGCCAAATAAGCCCCTAAAAAAGCATTTTTTTTGCTAGGCAGATTGTATAGGCTTCACCGTCGTTTCATACACAATGCCCAAAATATCAAAAACCGTCATTTTCTTAGATCGATGACATTTACGCC
>JAXJTE010000046.1:0-24826 GCA_036309765.1 Caryophanon sp.
CATAGCTGTCAACTTAAGAAAATTGATATACTTCTTTTAAAAGGATCGTTCAACGCGCCTTTTAAAAGGAGTTTTTTGATGAGACAAGAAATGGAAAAAGTATTACAAGTGTTATTTGCATGTTTGACGAGCGAACGATTAGATGAATTAGCCAAAGAAACCGGATTTATTCAACGGAAACGAAAAATGACAGCGACCAAATTTATTCAATTATTATTTCAAATGGAGGGGAATTTTTCGACGAACACACTTCAGGAACTCGCTACGTCATATACATTGTCGTCACAGGAACAACTGTCACGCAATGGAATGGATAAACAATTTAAACCTGAAGCCATATTATTTTTACAGCGTGTGATTCAAGAAATCATTGTGTGCCTTCATGGTCTGGAGTATCCTGTGCCACCGTCATTTCTAGAGACGCCCATCACGGCGTTTCGCATCATCGATTCGACGCATGTGCAGTTCAAGAATCCACTGTCTGGTTCTTCAGGGCATTGGTCTGTCAAAATTCAATTTGAGTTTGATTTCCTTACAGGAAATGTGCTGTTCTTCACGGTCAACGAACAACCGATGAGTGATACAAATGCAGGAAAGGAACGACTAGCGCTGCTTCAAGAAAACGAACTCTGCGTACAGGATTTAGGCTATTTTGATCTCACAACATTTCGAGCAATCCAAGAAAAGGGCGCGTTCTTTTTATCCAAAACGCGTGCAGATAGCCATCTTGCTCGTTTATCTTGCACACCACGTTATCACCCTAATGGAGAAGCCATTCAATCTAGTTTATATGAACAAGTCAACTTACAAGCGCTGTGTGACAAACTGAAGCCAGGTGAATATCTAGAGCTAGATGACCTGTATATCGGCACGACACATCGCTTTTTATGTCGCTGTATCTTAGTCAAGCAAACAGAAAAAGGCTTTGCGCAACGGCTCAAACGCATTGACCGGCGAACAGTTCAAAGTCGAAAGCAACCGAAAAGAACCGTGCGACAACGGGCGAACTGTACGGTTTATATGACAAATTTACCAAAGAACGTATCGACGGAAACGATTCTTTCTTTTTATCGCTTACGATGGCAAGTTGAGTTAACGTTTAAATATTGGAAATCGGTTCTTCATTTAAAAGAGACGAAGGCGCTAAAAAAGGGGCGCACGATGTGTCATATTTATGCCACATTACTTGTAGCGATCCTTAGTCAACGCATCAGCTACCAATTACGCAATGCTTCTGCACATACGAAACAGATTGAAATCAGTGAACTTGTAGCCATGCGAACCATTGCGCAAAAAGTATTACCGATCTTTTGGCAGTTACAACGCACAAAAAAAGCATTGAAAGAGTTCTGCCAGCTCCTGTCTCGATTACTGGCAACCACGGCTAAGAAGTCCCATAAAAAGAGTCAAACGAACAGCACCACTCTAACAATACTTTAACTAACAGTATATCACGAAAAAACCGCTGAAAAAGCGGTTATTTGTCGTGCCTACAAATTTTATGTGTACGTGCAGACAATGCTCCATATCGGTTGAGTTGTGAGCAAGGTATCGTTCTGACGTGTAGGCGGCGACTTCTGCGGGAACAGCACGAGCCGAAAATCCATTTTTGGCGGCTTGTCCGTCAAAAATTAGTTGAGGCCGTGCCCGCGAAAAGCGTCCGCCGAAACAAAAGAACGGTTACCGTATGAAGTTCAGTGTATAGCTCACACGAAATACAGCTGTTGTTCAGACAATTTAGATTCTAAGATATTGAGTTATCGCTAAAGTTGACAGCTATGGTGGCTTGAGCCTCCTCGATACTCGTACCTCGTATCTGCGGGGTCTCAAGTCTCACGCTTTCCCCCTAGGAGTCTCGCCGATTTCGCTCACTTCAACTAACAAATATCATCTGAACACTGCAATACGTCAGAAATTATTTTTTAATTAATAAAATCGTCGCTAGTGCTGCGATGCCTTCCTCGCGCCCTGTGAAACCTAGCTTTTCCGTTGTCGTTGCCTTAACGTTTACTTGTGATGGATCAGCGTTTAACAGTTCAGCGATGCGGTTTTTCATCGGCTCGATATACGGTGCCATTTTCGGGCGCTGTGCAATGATTGTCGCATCAACGTTACCTAATACATAGCCTTTCTCCTCAACGATTTTCCAAATGTACGCAAGTAGCTTAGCTGAATCTGCGTCCTTCCACTCTGGGTCTGTGTCTGGGAAGTGGCGACCGATATCTCCTTCACCGATTGCGCCAAGTGCTGCGTCTGTAATTGTATGTAGCAATACGTCTGCATCTGAATGCCCTAATAAACCACGGTCGTGTGGAATTTCAATGCCGCCTAAAATTAATGGACGCCCTTCCGCAAATGCGTGCACGTCGTATCCTTGTCCAACTCGAAACATCTATAAAACCTACCTTTACGAATTTTGATTTAGTGTACCATATTTTATGCGCGACTTTTTAAAATCGCCTCACCGAAAATTAAATCTTCCTTCGTCGTCATCTTCACGTTTTCGTAGCTGCTTTCGACGATGTGAACGTCATAGCCGATGTTTTCAACAAGCATCGCCTCGTCCGTTCCTAAAAAGCCGACTTTATCTGCAACGTCCGACGCTTTCTTTAACACATCGTAGCGAAAAGCTTGCGGCGTTTGAATGCTCCACAACATGTCGCGGTCTACCGTTTCTTCGATAATGCCTTCGCGTACAATTTTCATTGTGTCCTTGACGCGCACACCGGCAATTGCGGCTCCCTTTTCGAGTGCGACTTCGGCTAGGCGATTGATTGTGTCTTGTAAAATAAACGGACGTGCCGCATCGTGTACCATGACTAAGTCGGTCGGCTCCATTTGCACTAAGCATGAGCGCACACTATGTTGACGTTCTGCTCCGCCTGTTGGTAAACCTTTTACTTTTTGAATGCCCGCTTCACGAATAAGCTGCTCGATTTGCTCGCGCTCGGCATCTTTTACCGCAAGCCAAATGCCTGTACACTTGTCGTCCACTTCGAACACACGGAGCGTATGCACTAAAATCGACGTGCCGTTTAGCTGTAAAAATAATTTATTCATGCCAGCGCCCATGCGACTGCCGCTGCCTGCTGCTGGTAATACTACTTCATATTTCACGTTGTCACCCTACCTTATAGCTTCGCAAAAATCATGCGTCCTGCTGATGTTTGCAGCACGCTCGTTACTTCGACTTGCACCGTTTGCCCAATTTGATTGCGCCCACCCTCAACGACGATCATCGTGCCATCATCTAAATACGCAAGCCCTTGATTATGCTCTTTTCCATCTTTAATAATAAGCACCGTCATCTTCTCTCCAGGAATAACGACTGGCTTAACGGCATTGGCTAAATCATTAATGTTTAGCACATGCACTTGATGTAGCTCACTTACTTTATTTAAATTAAAATCATTCGTTACAATTTGTCCGTTCATTTCCTTCGCTAATCGCACGAGCTTTAAGTCAACCTCTGCAACGTCATCAAAATCACGATCGGTAATGATGACGCCCGATTTGTGCTCGTCTTGTAAACGGCGCAGCACATCTAGCCCACGTCGACCGCGCGTACGCTTTAGTGTATCCGACGAATCGGCAATGTGCTGAAGCTCCGTTAACACAAACTGCGGAATGACGAGCGTTCCTTCGATAAAACCTGTTGCGGCGATATCGACAATGCGCCCATCAATAATGACAGACGTATCGAGCAGCTTTTGCGTCGTCACTTCCTTTTTGCGCGACGGCTTCACTGGCGTATACATTAACGAAATTTCATCGCGTCGACGAAAGCCTAGCTGGAATCCTAAGTAGCCTAAAATAATCGACAGCACAAATGGCACGACCGATGTAATGACTGGCAGCTGTACACGCTCAATCGCAAAGCCCGCAAAGTATGCGACGATGAGCCCGATAATTAATCCGACTGTGCCAAACAATAAATCCGCGACGGGTACTTTGAACAAGACTTCCTCTAACCAGCGTATGCACTGTATGCAATAATCGACTAAAAAGAAAGATAAAACTAAAAAAATGAGTGCGCCTACAAGTAACGATACATATACATTATTAATCCATTCGTAATGAGCGATGCCAATTACGTCGTACAAAATCGGTAAAAAAATAAGTCCTAATGCGCCACCAACAAACAAAAATGCTACTTGAATGACACGTTTGAGCATACATGCACCTCTCTTCCTACTTCCTTATATTTGTATTATACAATGATTCGTTTTGAAAAACTGTTTTTCATACGTTTTATAACAGTATGTAACAGCATAAATCAGCTGTATTAGTACAGATGGACATATTTTCTGCTTTCTCCTAAATAAATGCTAGTTTATACGTTTTTCTTCTAGCGCAACAACTGCTTTCTTGTTGAATTTACGCATTTTCTTTTTATTCATGTAAATTCTGAACGCAAACAGCATGCAATCGTTTACAATCAGCACAGTATAAATTTCTCAAATTATTTAGGGGGGCAAACTTTCATGAGCGAATCAACTAACGTGAAAGAAATTAAAGTCGTAACAGCAGACCCATCGGCAATCGGTCTATTCGGCTTAGCGATCGTTACACTTGTAGCAGCGACACAAAAACTTGGCTGGACTGACGGCGTTGGCTTAGTTATTCCTTGGGCAATTTTCCTTGGTGGTCTTGCACAAATTTACGCATCCATTTTAGATGCAAAACACAATAACACATTCGGTACAACAGCATTCGGCGCATACGGCTTATTCTGGCTAGGTGTGGCAATGACTTGGTTCATGCAAGCTGGCGTGTTCGGTGACGGCTTCGTTGTCGATGCAAACCAAACAGCAACAATGTATGTAGGGTATTTAGTGTTATCATTATTTTTAACAATCGGTGCATTAGAAACGAACAAAGTATTATTCTTCATTTTCGTACTAATCGACTTCTTATTCATCGGCTTAGCGTTAAGCACATTCGGTATTATGGAACACGGCATGCACTTATTAGCAGCTTGGGCTGAATTATTCGTGGCAATCCTTTCTTTATACGGTGCAGGTGCAAACGTATTAAACAAACATTTCGGCTTCGAGTTTTTACCAGTGGGCAAACCATTTGGCATCATCAAAAAGCCAACAGCAGCGGCACAAACGAAAACGTCTCGCGCATAAGAAAAAAGCCTTTCGTAAACGGCATACGAAAGGCTTTTTTTATTATGCTAATTCCGCTTCGGTGGACGCTTTCAAGCAACCTTTATGCGCCAACGCTAGCTTATGATACTGAATCTTTTCATTTATAAATTCGGGAAGCATTGTCGCAGTGCATCGGCGATTGTCTCGACACCAATGACGTAAATGCCATCTGGGAATTCCCAGCCACCGATGTTCGAAGCGGGAATAAAGACGCGCTGGAATCCGAGCTTTGCTGCTTCTTGCACGCGCTGCTCGATACGTGTGACGCGGCGCACTTCACCCGTTAAACCAACCTCACCGATAAAGCAATCAGTCGGCTTCGGTGCTTCGTCTTTAAAGCTCGACACAATCGAAGTTAAGAGCGCTAAGTCAATCGCCGGCTCATCCAGCTTCACACCACCTGCAACTTTAATGTAGGCGTCTTGCGATTGAAGCATCATGCCCATTCGCTTTTCCAACACTGCCATCAGCAACTGCACGCGGTTTTGATCGACGCCGGTTGCCATGCGCTTTGGATAATTAAAGCTCGTCGGTGTGACAAGCGACTGAATTTCCACTAAAATCGGGCGCGTACCTTCCATCGATGCGACGATGACCGAGCCTGGTGCGCCTTGTGAACGCTCCTGTAAAAATAGCTCAGACGGATTGAGCACTTCCTTTAAGCCGTTTTGTAGCATTTCGAAAATGGCAATTTCATTCGTCGAGCCGAAGCGGTTTTTTTGGCTGCGTAAAATACGGTGATTATGATGACGCTCGCCTTCAAAGTATAAAACGGTATCGACCATATGCTCTAAAATACGCGGACCGGCAATTTGCCCTTCTTTCGTTACGTGCCCGACAAGGAAGATCGCGATGTTTTTCGTCTTTGCAATGCGCATGAGCTCCGCCGTACATTCACGCACTTGCGATACCGAACCAGGTGCACTCGTCACTTCTGGGTGATGCACCGTTTGAATCGAGTCGACAATGACGAACTTTGGCTGCACTTCTTCAATCGTTTGATGCAAATATTCTAAGTTCGTCTCCGAGTAAATGTATAGTTCCTCAGACGTCACGCCTAAACGTTCGGCACGCAGCTTCGTTTGACGAATTGATTCCTCACCTGAAATGTATAGCACGCGATGCCCTTTGTTCGACATGAGCGCAGACACTTGTAGTAACAGCGTCGATTTCCCGATCCCCGGGTCACCGCCAATTAATACGAGCGAGCCTGGAACGATGCCGCCACCGAGTACGCGGTTTAGCTCACCAAAATCCGTTTCGATGCGCGGCTCGTCTTGCGTTTCTACTTTAATAATCGGCACTGCTTTGTTTGTGACAGTGCTTGAGTGTTGGAATGCGCCGCGTGGACCTTTTGATACGACTTCGATTTCTTCGTTCATCGTGTTCCATGCGCCACAGCCTGGGCATCGTCCCATCCATTTAGCTGATTCGTAGCCGCAGTCACTACACATAAATTTCGATTTTTTCTTTGCCATGTCTTCCCCTCCGAATGTTTGTTCTGTTGTTTATTATACATGAAAAAAGGCAATGGTCGCACCCTATTCGGACGTGACCATTGCCTTTTCATATTATTTCGTTAACGACACTTCAACTGCTGCTTCTTTCGGCGTTACGACGAATTTTTCGTCCACGTAATCGATTAAGACGTTTTGCCCTTTTTGGATGTTGCCCATCAGTAATTCCTCTGATAAGCGGTCTTCCACATGGCGTTGAATCGCGCGGCGGATTGGGCGAGCACCGTATTGTGGGTCGTACCCTTCATCACCAATTTTGTCGATTGCTGATTCTGTTAAATCAAGCACAATATCTTGCTCTTTTAAGCGCTTCGTTAATGATGCGACCATGTACTTCACGATTTCGCGTAAATGCTCTTTTTCTAAAGAATGGAACACGATCATTTCGTCGATACGGTTTAAGAACTCTGGACGGAATGCTTTTTTCAGCTCTTCTAACATCACTGATTTCATGTCTTTTTGTTTCGTCTCTGTTGCTTGTGCGCTGAAGCCAAGTGACTTGCGGTATTTCAGTGCATCTGCGCCGACGTTTGATGTCATGATAACAACCGTATTACGGAAGTCGACTGTGCGTCCTTTTGAATCTGTTAAGCGACCGTCGTCTAACACTTGTAATAAAATGTTGAACACGTCTGGGTGCGCTTTTTCGATTTCATCAAGTAGCACAACTGAGTACGGTTTGCGGCGTACTTTTTCCGTTAACTGACCGCCCTCATCGTAACCTACGTAGCCTGGAGGTGAGCCGACTAAACGAGATGTCGTATGCTTCTCCATGTATTCAGACATGTCGATTCGAATCATTGCATCCTCGTCGCCGAACATTACTTCTGCTAATGCACGCGCAAGCTCTGTTTTACCAACACCTGTTGGACCTAAGAAGATGAATGAGCCGATTGGACGTTTCGGGTCTTTTAAGCCGGCACGCGCACGACGAATTGCACGAGAAATTGCTTCTACCGCTTCGCCTTGACCGACAACGCGCTTATGCAGCTCTTCTTCTAATTTTAAAAGCTTCGCCGTTTCTTCCTCGGCAATTTTTGAAACCGGAATACCTGTCCACATTGCAACAACAAGCGCTACGTCTTCTACTGTCACCTGTGACTCTTCACGGTTTTTCTCTTCTTCCCAAGACTTCTTCGTGCTTTCGCGCTCTTCTTTTAGCTTTTGCTCTTTGTCGCGTAGCTCAGCCGCTTTCTCAAAGTCTTGGCTTGAAATTGCCGCTTCTTTTTCTGACTGAATCGCTTCAAGCTGCTCTTCTAAATCTTTTAAGTTTGGCGGCGCTGTGAATGAGCGTAAACGCACTTTTGAGCCCGCTTCATCGATTAAGTCGATCGCTTTATCTGGTAAGAAGCGATCTGAAATGTAGCGGTCTGACATTTTTACTGCCGCGTCGATTGCTTCGTCCGTAATTTTCACACGGTGATGCGCCTCGTAACGGTCGCGCAAGCCATGAATAATTAAAATTGATTCTTCAACAGTTGGCTCATCTACTTGAATCGGCTGGAAACGACGCTCAAGCGCTGCATCCTTTTCGATGTATTTACGGTACTCGTCGATTGTCGTCGCACCGATACATTGTAGCTCGCCGCGTGCAAGAGATGGTTTTAAAATGTTTGATGCATCAATCGCACCTTCTGCTCCACCTGCACCGATTAATGTATGCAATTCATCGATGAATAAAATAATGTTGCCTGCTTGGCGAATTTCATCCATTACTTTTTTCAGACGATCCTCAAACTCACCGCGGTATTTTGTGCCGGCTACAACTGTTCCCATATCAAGTGTCATCACGCGCTTGTCACGCAGTGTTTCTGGTACTTCGTTTGCGACGATGCGCTGTGCTAAACCTTCTGCAATCGCTGTTTTACCAACGCCTGGCTCACCGATTAATACCGGATTGTTTTTCGTACGGCGCGATAATACTTCGATGACACGTGTAATTTCTTTTGAACGCCCGATGACTGGGTCCAGTGAACCTTCACGCGCTGTTTGTGTTAAGTCACGCGCTAAGCCGTCTAACGTTGGCGTCGCTGCTGTTTGTGATGTTTGCGTACCGTTTTGTGGTGCGTCGTTGTTGCCAAGCAGTAATAAAACTTGTTGACGCGCTTTGTTTAAGCTAACGCCTGCATTGTTTAATACGCGCGCTGCAACGCCTTCACCTTCACGAATAAGTGCTAATAATAAATGCTCTGTACCAATATATTTATGACCAAGCTTGCGAGATTCGTCTACTGATAGCTCAATGACTTTTTTCGCGCGTGGTGTGTAATGTACGATTGGACCTACTTTTTCCGTTCCTTTGCCGACAAGCTCTTCAATGCCTGACTCAATCATTTGCGGGCTTACGTCAATTGCTTCTAACGCTTTTGCTGCGATGCCGCCACCTTCACGAATTAAACCGAGTAAAATATGCTCCGTACCAATTGATTCATGCTTCCACTGAATGGCTTCTTCTTGCGCTAACTGTAAAACTTTTTGTGCACGTTGTGTGAATCGATTAAACATCATACGAACCCTCTCCTTTTTCCCCATTGGTTTCATCATTTTCTGTATGTCGTTCTATTAAATGTTCGCGTAACAGCTTTGCTCGCACTGTGTCACGCTGCTCTGGATGTAGTGTTGAACCGGCATACTGCTGTAAAAATCCTCGTTGTATAAGCATCATGCAAGTGTTGATTGTGTCGACTGCAACGTCTTCTATGTAGCCAAGGTTAATGCCGAGGCGTACATTGGATAAACATGTAGCCGCTTCCTCACTCGATACAGTACGCGCATAACGCAGCGTGCCGAGCGAGCGGAAAATGCGATCTTCAAGCGCTGTAGCAGCTTTATATAATAGCTGCTCTCTCGCCTCTTTTTCGCGGGCAATAATTTTTTCCGTTACTGCTTGTAAGTCAGCTAAAATATCGGCTTCTGATTTCCCGAGCGTCATTTGGTTCGACACTTGATACATGTTGCCTAAATTTTCGCTTCCTTCTCCATATATACCCCGTACAACCATTCCTAATCTTGGCATCGTTTGAATTAATTGCTTCATTTCATTCGTTAACGTCAGTGCGGGCAAATGAAGCATGACCGATGCGCGTAAACCGGTGCCGGTGTTCGTCGGGCAAGCGGTTAAATAACCAAATTGTTCATCGTACGCATAGTCGATTTGCTGCTCAAGTAATTGATCAATTTCCGCCGCTGCATCGTACGCCTCTTTTAAACGAAGTCCCGGCTGCAAGCTTTGAATACGCAAATGATCTTCTTCATTGACCATGACGCTAATCGTCTCATCTTGTTGCAGCAGTACACTACCGAATTTACGCTTTGCAAGTAGCGGGCTAATCATATGCTTTTCGACGAGTACTAAACGTTGCAGTGGCGTTAACTGCTCCATCGTAAAATAGGAAAAATCTCGCTGCTGTAAAATGGTGGCAACTTTTTCGCTCGTCGCCTTTGCTGCTTCTTCGTTTTGCTTTCTTGGGAACGCTTGATGTGCAAAGTTGCGAGCAAGACGAATGCGCGTGCTAATGACGATATCGTCCTCTTTACTCGGTCGCATCCATGCTGGTGTGACGTGTTGTAAAAATGTCTCGATGTTTGTCACGTCGTCTCACCTCCTGCAAGCTGTGCTTCGAGTGCGCGTGCCTCATCACGAAGCTTCGCTGCATCTTCAAAGCGCTCTTCATCAACGGCTGTTCGCATCGTTTGGCGAAGCAGATCAATGCGTTTTTTCAGCGCCGCTTTTTCGCTTACTGCACTCGGCATTTTGCCGATATGCTCCGTGCCACCGTGCAGACGCTTTAACAGCTGTGGCAAGTGATCTCGAAACGCGTCGTAGCAATCTGAACAGCCAAACTTGCCGTCTTCTAAAAATTGCTCGAACGTCGTGTTGCAAGATGCACAAATCGTTTGCTTTTTCGCTGGCTGTTTTTCATTTTGCCACGTCGGTGTACCAAACCATGTCGATAACATATCGTGCAGTGTGTCGTGCTGTTGCTCCGTATGAAATGGATGAATTGTAGCAGCACATTCATGACATAAATGCTTTTTTATTTGATGTCCGTTATTTACTTGCGTTACAACAATTGCGGCTTCGCGTTGCTGACAGTTTTCACAAATCATAGAGGAACACCTCGTTACTTTTCATATAATATCGTCGTTAACATTGCTTTTAAAATGGATGCGCGTAGTTCATCACGCACTGGTAAAGGTAGTCGTAAAACAGAGCGGTCTGTCGCTGCTAATAGTAATTTCGCCTCACGCTTTGAAATGACATCCTCGTCGATTAAACGGTACGTAATGTCTTCTGAAACGCTTTGTGGGAGCGCATCGCCAATTTGGTCAAACATCGCTTCGATTAAATCTTTCCTCGAATGTGCGCGAACACGGGTAATGCGAATGTAGCCACCACCACCGCGTTTACTTTCGACAATATAGCCTCGTTCAGCAGTAAAGCGTGTGCTAATCACATAATTGATTTGAGAAGGGACGCACTGAAACTGATCGGCAATGGCGCTGCGCTTTATTTCAATATGTCCTGTACCTTCTGATTCGAGAATTTGCTTCAAATATCCTTCAATAATGTCTGATATATTTCCCATTTGTTTTCACCTCACGTTACACGAACTGACTTTGACTATCTTTGACTTTATTATAATGACGGGTGAAACAGTTTTCAAATCATTTGCTCTGTTTTTTCTTTCCCCTCACTCGAAAAGAAAAAAACCTCACGCGCCGAAATAGGCACATGAGGTCTCATTGCATTACACTAAATTTTTTACGATTGGGTATTCCCAACTGTCGTCCGATAAAGCTTTCACAATACCGATAATTGGTACGATCACCGTCATCAAGCTGAAGATGATTAAAAACGGAATGCCGACAACGATAAACGATAACACCGTTGAAATACCGATGAATAACCACATGACAAATTGGAACAGTAATGCCTGAATTGATAAACGTTTAATTTCTTTATCATTTGACACTAAGAAAATTAATACTGGTACAAGTAGTGGCATGAAGAACGCACTCGCATGCAGCAACACTTTCGTCCATTTTTCTTCCATAATTAGAATCTCTCCTCGTTTGTTTTATATGCGATACCCGAACCTTTGTCGGGCGCATCGTTTATACATAACGCGACTTGTCCGTTCGCGATTTTCTCAAGCTTGCCGTTTGGAAACAATATGGCTTGTTATTATATTGTACGAAAGAGCGCGGCGATAGTTTCATTTTTTACGCAAAATGTTTTAACTTTCGATTTTGTGACTATACATAATGAGAAGGATGGTGATTTGATGCTACATACGATGGCGATGACGACACACAACACGCTCGTTTATGACATCCCACTGCACGATTTAAAGAGCGATGCGTACAAATGGTTTTGGGTAGATTTTGATTGCCCGACTGCCGACGAAGAACAATTGCTCGATACATTTTTTCATTTTCATCCGCTTGCGATTGAGGACTGCCTTCAAGAGTTGCAGCGCCCAAAGCTCGACTATTACGATGAATGTCAGTTTCTCGTCATCCATAAGATTAATGCAGAGACGTTGTTTGCAGAGGAAATCAACTTGTTTGTGAGCGAATCGTTTCTCGTAACATTTCACAAAAATGCCGTTTCAGAAATGACACGCGTCAAAAAGCTACTCGCCTCCCAGCAGCAATCATGGAAGCGCGGGCCTATTTTTGTGACGTATCATTTGATTGACCATATTGTCGATTCGTATTTTCCACTCGTTTTTAAAATCGAGGACTACTTGAATGAATTAGAAGACGAGCTGCTGTATGACAACAATATGCGCTCGATGAAGCACGTACTTGAATTTCGCACCGACTTGCTTCAGCTACGGCGTACGATTTTGCCGATGAGTGACTTGCTGTACCGCATCATTCGCTCGTATCGCTTTCGCCTAACTAAAACCGAACATGCCTACTTTGAGGACATTCATGACCATTTAATTAAGCTCACGCATATGATTGAGTCGAACCGCGAAATGACCGCCGATATGCGAGATAGCTACATGGCACTAAACTCAAACCGCATGAATAGTATTATGATGCTGCTGACGACTGTATCGACTATTTTCATTCCGCTGACGTTTATTGCAGGTGTGTATGGCATGAACTTTGTGCATATGCCCGAGCTTCATGGTAAATACAATTACTTTCTCGTACTTGCCGTCATGCTCGTCGTTAGCTTGGCGATGCTCATTTGGTTTAAGTTAAAAGGTTGGTTCGATTTTTTTAAATTTTGACGCAAAAAAGCTGTGCCATTCTCGCATGGCACAGCTTCTATCTTCCAAACATATTATTGTTTATATTGAAATTTTTTCGTTGGTTCTTCAACGTCTTCTGTCTTTTTGCCGCGCTTTGCATCGAGCTTTGCCTTCTCAGCTTTATGCCCTTTATCGATCATTTCCTCCTGCTCCTTCGTCGGGAACATGATGAGCGTCATGACAGCTGAAATCATCGCAGCCCAAATGTACATCGGTAAACGATCCTCTTGAGGGAATGTTGGGTAAAATTCATTTACAACGAACATGGCACCAAAAAATACAACGACCATGATCGGTACAGTTAATTTCCAGCGTATACGTCTAAACATACTAAATGAAGCACCTTCTTCTACTATAGATTTGCTACTTATGTTACTTTGTTTTGCAATAAAACTCAATTCGCATCTAGAATCAGATTGAATTTGTCGAAAATAGCTACTTTATTATGAAAAATTGTTTCAAAACTTATACCTTTTCTCGTTGTACGGCATTACAATAAAGAAATATACTATTTATTTCAGAACGGAGATTACGCCATGTCTTGGTTTAAAAAACATACGGCACAGCCCTTTTTACATACGGATGCTTATATACAAAAGGTTAAATTAGATGTGTCAAACCATGCAGATTTACAAGTTCAAATTCAACTTCTCCAGCTTACGACACGTGATTTAGCCATTTTAAAGCAGCTACAGCCACTCATTCAGCCGGTGATTCCACAGCTTGTGGATGTTTTTTATGACACGATTAGCCAAAGCCCGGACTTACGACGAATTTTAGGAAATGCCACACACATCTCTCGCTTAAAAGGAACGCTTTCAAAACATATTAGCGATATTTTTAATGGACAAATTGACGACGCCTACATCGCTGACCGAAAACGCATTGCGGAGACACATGTGCGCATCGGTTTAACGTCAAAATGGTACATTAACAGCTTCCAATCGATCATGACGACATTTAATACATTTTTAACGACGACCGATTTATTAACATATGAAATTTTGGAATGCGTAACGTCGTTTTCAAAAGTCATCAACCTAGAACAACAACTCGTAATTGACGCCTATGAAAATGAACGTAGCCGCCTGCGCAAAGAAGCGGCCGACGTAAGAAATTTAATCGTCCTTACCGTGCAAGATACAGCCCAAGAGTTAAATGCCATTAGTGAGGAAACGACCGCTTCACTGCAAATTATTTCCGCACAAGCTGAAGGCATCGCCAACTCGACGAAGCAAGGTTTGACGTTCGTAGCTGAAACAGAAGGGCGTTCGACAATTGGGCATGAACAACTCGACCATCAGCAACAGCTTATGGCAGTCGTATTAAACAGCGTCGATCAGCTTGAGGAAACGATGACGCAGCTTCGTGAATCATCCAGCAAAATTTCCGAAATCGTTGGGCTCGTAACGGGCATTGCCGATCAAACGAACTTACTTGCACTCAATGCATCAATCGAAGCGGCGCGTGCTGGTGAACATGGCAAAGGCTTCGCGGTCGTTGCCGATGAAGTACGTAAGCTTGCCGAAGAAACGAAAAAAGCGGTTCAAAACGTATCGCACTTAATTAACGAAACAGAAACGAACATCGAGCATATGGAGCGCTCCGTTAATAGCGTCGATATGCAAATTCAAAAAAGTGTCGACACGCAAGAAAGCATTTCGCAGTCGTTCACATCGATTGCCGAAGCGGTTTCTGGCATTAAAGATCAGTACATGCATACGAACAAAGACATCGCCCAAATTTCAAAGTTCATTACCGAATTAGCTACGGGCGCTGAACTTGTCGCATCATTTTCTGATTCGCTCGTCGATTCGATTCAAGATTTAAACAAATAGTAAACGGTGCTAGGGATCATACCTTAGCACCTTTTTAGCGTATTAAAACGACATCTTCATCGTAATAAACTTCAAGTCCGTCATTTCTTCAATCGCATATTTAATTCCTTCTCGTCCGTAGCCACTATTTTTCACACCACCGTATGGCATATGGTCTGCACGAAACGTCGGTATATCATTAATGATGACGGCACCTGCTTCAATTTCATCTGCTGCGCGTAATGCATCGGTTAACACATTCGTATAAATGCCCGCATTCAGCCCTAAATCCGAATCATTCACGAGTGCAATCGCTTCGTCTAAATGGCTGTACGGCATAATCGATACGATTGGCGCGAACGTCTCCTCACAAACGATGCGCATTTGCTGCGTCACGTTCGTCATAACAGTTGGCGATAACGTGCGCTCTGTAAACTCGCCGCCACACGCAATTGTCGCGCCTTGTGAAACCGCATCGTCTAACCACGATTTAATGCGTGCTACTTCATCTGTATGAATCATCGCACTCACATCTGTATCGCTATGTGCTGGGTCGCCAACGACAAGCTGTTTCGTCGCGTTCACGAATAGCTCGGTAAAGCGCTCGGCAATCGATTCGTGTACGTAAATACGCTGAAGCGAAATGCACACTTGCCCTGCGAAGTTAAACGCCCCCATCACAGCACGGTCAACAATTTTCTCAATCGGTGTCGATGGCTCGATAATTAATGCTGCATTCGAACCAAGCTCTAGTGTAATTTTACGTAAGCCGACCTTTTCTTTAATACTTAAGCCGACTTTCCCTGAACCTGTAAACGTCACCTTTTTTACGTGCGGATGTGTCACAAGCGTATCTGAAAGCTCGCCACCTGAGCCGGTCACAATTTGCAAGCAGCCTGCTGGTAAACCTGCTTCTTTAAAAATTTCTGCCATGATGATGGAGCTAAGTGGTGTTTGTGTTGCGGGCTTTAGCACGACTGTATTGCCGACTGCGAATGCCGGTCCTAGCTTGTGCGCTACTAAGTTAAATGGGAAGTTAAACGGCGTAATCGCACTAACAACGCCCAGTGGTATGCGCTTTGTGTAGCCGATGCGGTCTTGCGTGCCTGGTGCTGCGTCCATTGGAATCGTCTCACCGTGTGAACGCTTTGCTTCCTCTGCTGAAAATTGATACGTCGCAATCGTGCGGTCAATTTCGCCAAATGCTGCCTTTATTGGCTTGGCCGCTTCCTGCACTAAAATATTCGCCAATTCTTCACGGCGCTCACGCATAATCGCTACGACGCGGTATAGCATTTCGGCACGCTCATATGCTGACGTTTTTTTAAATGATTGAAATGCCTCGTGTGCGCCTTCGATTGCACGTTCGACGTCTTGCACGCTCGCCTTTGCGATTTGTGCGATGGTGTCACCGCTGTATGGTGATGTTAAGTCATATGTGTTGGCAGTTGGTTGCCATTGTCCGTTGATCCAAAGTTTTGTTTGTTGCACGAAACTCCACCTCCGTTATGTATATACCCTATTATACGCCTTATAAAAAAATGCGCATGTCGTTTTGTCACTTTTTACGGTTGCTTTCAGCGCGCTTCTAGCCAGCTAAATCACTTCCTACCTCTCGATTGGGGAAGAAAAAATCACGATGCTGCTATTTACAAAAGGTTAATCAACAGACATGGTACAAACATATGCACGTAATAATATACAAACACAGGCCTGTTGATTAGCTACTTTTATACAGCTGAATCGGTTGTTTTCAGCAGCAAAACTGACATGAATGCAGCATCGTAGTGGCATGAAGCGTGCGGCGAGACTCCTTGGGGAGAAGCTCGTGCCTCAAGACCCCGTAAGCCGCGACGCAGGAGCGGTGCGGAGGCTTGAGCCGAGCCCCAGGAAAGCGAGCCGCAATACGCGAAATGACAGTCGAATGGCTAATCAACACGCTTGATACAAACATAAATAACAAAAAATCGCCCGAAGCAATGATGCCCCGAGCGATCTCGTCTATGAATTATTTAGCTCTGCCTGTTCCTCCACTGTAAATGCACGAGAGCGCGTTAAAAATCGCTTCCCTTCCACGCCTTCTAATGAAAACATGCCGCCGCGCCCATCGACAACATCGATAATGAGCTGCGTATGCTTCCAGTAGTCGAATTGGTTTTTGTGCATATAAAACGGAGCGCCACCGATTTCACCGAGCAAAATGTCTTGGTCACCTAAAAACAAATCCCCTTGCTCATAGCACATCGGCGACGAGCCGTCACAGCACCCACCGGACTGATGAAACATAATGTCTCCATGCTTTTGTTGCAATTGCTGAATAAGTGCTAGTGCTGCATCCGTTGCTTGTACACGCTCTGTCATACTAGCACCCCCTTCCTTTTTAGAAGAAGCCTAATTTATTCTCATCGTAGCTAATGAGTAAGTTTTTCGTTTGTTGGTAATGGTTTAACATCATTAAATGGTTTTCGCGTCCGATACCAGACATTTTGTAGCCGCCAAACGCTGCGTGTGCAGGATATTGGTGGTAGCAGTTCGTCCATACGCGACCTGCTTGAATGCCGCGACCGAATGCGTAAGCTGTATGAATGTTGCGCGTCCAAATACCTGAACCTAAGCCGTATAACGTATCGTTCGCAATGTCTAGCGCTTCTTCCTTCGTTTTAAACGTCGTCACTGACACAACTGGACCGAAAATCTCCTCTTGGAAAATACGCATGCTGTTGTTGCCTTTGAATACAGTTGGCTTCACGTAGTAGCCGCCTGCAAGCTCGCCGTCTAGCATGTTGCGCTCACCGCCTGCTAATAGTTCTGCGCCTTCTTGCTTACCGATATCTAAATACGATAAGATTTTTTCAAGCTGTTCGTTCGACGCTTGTGCACCAATCATCGTGTTCGGGTCAAGCGGGTTGCCTTGCTTAATCGCTTCGACACGTTTAATAACGCGCTCCATAAACGCATCGTAAATCGATTCTTGGATGAGCGCACGCGATGGACACGTACAAACTTCTCCTTGATTTAACGCGAACAGCACGAAGCCTTCTACCGCTTTATCTAAAAATGCATCGTCTGCATCCATAATGTCCTCGAAGAAAATATTCGGTGACTTTCCGCCAAGCTCAAGTGTTACCGGAATTAAGTTTTGCGACGCGTATTGCATAATTAAGCGCCCTGTCGTCGTCTCGCCTGTGAACGCAATTTTGCCGATGCGCGGGTTTGATGCAAGTGGCTTACCTGCTTCTAAACCAAAGCCGTTGACGATGTTAATGACACCTGGCGGCAATAAGTCTTCAATAATTTCCATTAACACTAAAATCGACGCGGGTGTTTGCTCTGCTGGCTTAAGCACAACACAGTTACCTGCTGCAAGCGCTGGTGCAAGCTTCCACACACCCATTAGTAACGGGAAGTTCCACGGAATAATTTGCCCAACGACACCGATTGGCTCATGGAAATGATACGCGACTGTGTTGTTGTCAATTTGGCTAAGTGTGCCTTCTTGCGCACGAATTGCCCCTGCGAAATAACGGAAGTGGTCAACAGCAAGCGGTAAATCCGCATTTAACGTCTCGCGCACTGGCTTACCGTTATCCCATGTTTCAGCCACTGCAAGCTTTTCTAAATTTTCTTCAATGCGGTCTGCAATTTTATTTAAAATAATCGCACGCTCAGTAACAGACGTTTTGCCCCACGCGTCTTTCGCTGCATGCGCGGCATCTAATGCTAACTCAATATCTTCTGCTGTTGAACGTGCAACCTGTGTAAACGGCTTACCTGTTACCGGTGTAATCGACTCAAAATATTGCCCTTTAACCGGAGCTGTCCATTTACCACCGATGTAGTTGTCGTAACGATCTTTAAATTGAACAATCGAACCTTCTGTGTTTGGAAATGCGTATACCATACTTTAATCTCCCCTTTGATTCAATCTGTTGAATATGATAATTCGTCATCGGCAATTACTTAAAACCGTCAATGATGAACCCATTACATTCATTCTCACACATTCACCCCATTTATTCAATAAACAACATTCATGTTTTTTCGAGTTTTAAAATACGTTTAAAAGAAAATAAAGGCATAAACACAAATTAAATTACGCTGACATAACAAATGAACGTTCGTCGTTTCTACAAATGAATGACTTAGCCGAGCATGCGCGTAGCTTTTACGTTATACTAAAAAGAAAATTGACAAATAAGGTGACAAACGATATGCGTATTAATAAATTTTTAGCTGAAACAGGAATTGTATCTCGTCGCGGAGCAGATGCGTGGATCGACGCTGGTCGCATTCGCATTAACGGCTCGCTTGCGACACTTGGCAGTAAAGTAGAAGAAGGCGACATTGTCGAAGTTGATGGCAAAGTTGTAAAGCGCGAGCAGGAGCTTGTGTACATCGTCTTAAATAAACCAGTCGGCATTACGAGCACGACCGAGCGCCACATTGAAGGAAACGTTGTCGATTTCATCAATCATCCGCTTCGTATTTTCCATATCGGACGACTCGATAAAGATTCAGAAGGGCTACTGCTGCTGACAAACGACGGCGACATCGTGAACGAAATTTTACGCGCCGAAAATCATCACGAGAAGGAATATATCGTGAAAGTCGATAAGCCGATTGACGAGGCATTCATTCAAAAAATGAGCAGCGGTGTCGACATTTTAGATACGACGACGCTTCCGTGTAAAGTGGAGCGCATTTCGTCACATGTGTTCCGCATCATTTTAGAGCAAGGGCTCAACCGACAAATTCGTCGTATGTGTTCGGCATGTGGTTATAACGTAAAGCGACTACAACGCATTCGCATTATGAACGTCGGCATCGGCAACTTGAAGGTCGGACAATGGCGTGACTTAACGACGACGGAGCGTGAAGAGCTTTTTAGCTTGTTGAATTATAAAAAGTAAATACTATATGTTGCTCGTCACTTTCGAGGCAGGCTTTCCGCGGGCGCCTCTCGTTACGAGCAACGCCATTACCGCCTGTCACAATCTCTTTCGTTGAAACAAAAATAGAAAATAACAAAAGAAGAGGGAAGTACGAATCGTCGCTGCGACGCTCGTACTTCCCTTTTTTCATTTATAGCCCACCTAAATACGCCGCACGCACCTCGTCGCTTTCTTTCAGCTCTTGTGCATCGCCACTTAGCACGATGCGTCCTGTTTCAAGCACGTATGCACGGCTTGCAACAGAGAGTGCCATATGCGCGTTTTGTTCGACGAGTAATACGGTCGTGCCTTCTGCGTTCACCATTTTAATGATGTCAAAAATCGCCTTTACCATCAGTGGCGCTAACCCCATCGATGGCTCGTCCATCAGCAAAATTTTCGGCTTTGCCATGAGCGCACGACCCATCGCAAGCATTTGCTGCTCACCGCCTGATAACGTACCCGACAGCTGCTTTTTACGCTCAAGCAGTCGCGGGAATAGCTCATACACATGTGCCATATCTTTTGCGATGCCTGCTTTGTCGTTTCGAATGTACGCGCCGAGTTCTAAATTTTCCTCGACCGTTAAGTTCGCAAACACGCGGCGTCCTTCTGGTACGTGCGACATACCATCCTTTACGATTGTTTGCGCCGCTTTGCCATGAATCGGCTTGCCTAAATACAGTATTTCGCCTGTTTTTGGTTTCAGTAATCCTGACAACGTTTTGAGTAGCGTTGACTTGCCCGCTCCGTTTGCCCCAATGAGCGTGACGATTTCACCTTCCTCAACGTGAATTGACACGTCATGCAGCGCTTGAATGTTGCCATAAAATACGTTTATTCCGTTTACTTGTAGCATCACTCCACGACCTCCTCACCTAAATACGCCTCGATTACTTTCGGGTTGTTGCGAATTTCCTCTGGCGTGCCATCTGCAATGAGCTGCCCGTGATCGAGCACGTAAATACGCTCGCAAATGCCCATTACTAAATTCATATCATGCTCAATGAGTAAAATCGTTAAGTTAAATTCTTTTCGAATGAACGCGATCAATTCCATAAGTTCGTGTGTTTCTTGCGGATTCATGCCGGCTGCTGGTTCATCAAGCAGCAGTAATCTCGGGTTCGCCGCAAGCGCTCGCGCAATTTCTAATCGTCGCTGCATGCCGTATGGTAAATTTTTCGCAAACTCGTCTTTATATATGTCGAGCCCGAAAATTTTTAAGAAGGCGAGTGATTCGTCCTCCATTTTTTGCTCGCCTTTAAAAAAGCTCGGCAGTCGCAAAATGGAAGCGATAATGCCGTGCGTAGCGAGCGAATGGTTCGCCACCTCTACGTTTTCAAGCACCGTCAGCTCCTTGAACAAACGAATGTTTTGGAACGTTCGGCTAATGCCTTTTTGCGTCACTTTGTACGGATCTAAGCCGTTAATTTTTTCATTTTGGAACGCAATTGAGCCCGTCGTTGGCGCATACACACCCGTTAGCATGTTAAACGTCGTCGTCTTGCCTGCACCGTTTGGACCGATTAAGCCAATTAACTCGCCCTCAAACAGCTGCAAGTCTACGTTTTGTACCGCCTTTAAACCTCCGAACTGAATGCCGAGCTGCTCTACGTTTAAAAGAAGGTTCGTCATACGTTTTTGCCTCCCTTTTTACCGAACTTGAAGAATTGCGTAATTTCTTTCGTGCCAAGTAACCCTGTCGGACGATACAGCATGACTAAAATAAGCACTAAGCTGTAAATGATCATGCGCGTCTCTGGGAACTCCGCTAAATACGTCGATACGATTGTTAGTAGCACTGCCGCAAGCACCGATCCTGATAAGCTACCTAAACCACCAAGCACGACGTAAATTAAAATATCAAACGACTTTAAAAAGCCAAACGACGTCGGCTGAATGAAAAATAGCTGGTGCGAGAAAATTGCGCCGGCAACCCCTGCAAAGAACGCACCGATCGCAAACGCTACAACTTTGTAGTACGTCGTGTTAATACCCATCGCGTCTGCCGCAATTTCGTCTTCACGTATCGCAATACACGCTCGACCGTGGCGCGACTTCGTATAGTTCGCAATGACGATAATCGTAATGACCATCGCAAAAAACGCATACGTCCACGTCGTTTGGCGCGATACGGTCATGCCCGCCGCTCCGCCAACGTAATCAATGTT
Source organism: Caryophanon sp. (assembly GCA_036309765.1). Lineage (GTDB taxonomy): Bacteria > Bacillota > Bacilli > Bacillales_A > Planococcaceae > Caryophanon. Next base: position 21,865 of record JAXJTE010000046.1, read on the forward strand.
GACGATGACAATGCGAATAATTTCCGCAAAGCCGAGCGTCGCAATTGCTAAATAGTCACCGCGTAAACGAAGCGTCGGAATCCCGATTAATAAACCAGCAAACAATGCGACAACCCCAGCTGCGACAATCGCGACGATAAACGGCAAATCAAGCTTCATCGTGACAATTGCAGAAATATATGCCCCGACTGCCATGAAGCCCGCATGCCCGATTGAGAACTGTCCGGTAATACCAATAATTAAATGTAAGCTCACTGCGAGTATAATGTTTACACACATAATGATGAGCATATTGCTATAGTACGAGCCAATCATGCCACTCGACATCGAAAACTGCACGACTGCATAAACGATAATCGCAATGGCAACGTACGCCCAAAACACTTTCGATTTTTTCATAACCCCTTCACCTACACTTTCTCGCGGGTATTTTTGCCAAATAGCCCAGATGGTTTAAAGATTAAGATGATAATTAAAATGAGGAACGCTGCAGCATCGCGCCATGACGAGAAGCCCATCGCACTGACGAACGTTTCCACGACGCCAAGCAACATCCCACCAACCATCGCCCCTGGAATACTGCCGATACCACCGAGTACCGCCGCGATAAACGCTTTAATACCCGGCACGATGCCCATGAGCGGATCGATACGCGTGTAGTACAAACCGAAAATTACACCGGCTGCCCCCGCAAGCGCTGAACCGATCGCAAACGTTGCCGAAATCGTATTATCAACATTGATCCCCATTAGCTTTGCCGCTTCTGCATCGTGAGACACCGCGCGCATCGCCTTACCAATTTTCGTTTTATGCACGATAAATTGCAGTAAAATCATTAAGCCAATCGATACCCCTAAAATGAGCAGCGATAGCGAGTTAATTTGCGCACCGAATACGTCGATCGTTTTATTTTCGATCGTCGGTGGATAGACGGCCGATTGTGCGCCGCGGAAGAAAATCATTAAGTTTTCAATGAGTAGCGACACACCAATTGCGGTAATGAGCGCTGCAATTCTTGTTGAGCTTCGCAGTCGTTTGTATGCGACACGCTCGATAATGACACCAAGCACCGCACAAATGACCATCGCCAGCAGCAGCGCCGGTATGAAGCCCATGTCCCAGCGTGAAATTGCCCAAAACCCGATGAACGCACCGATCATAAACACATCACCATGCGCGAAGTTAATTAATTTAATAATGCCGTATACCATCGTATAGCCAAGAGCAATGAGTGCGTAAATACTACCTATTGAAATACCGTTTACAAGCTGTTGAAGCCATTCCATGTTCCATCACACTCCCTTTTTGAAAAGTAGCGCTTAAAAAGGGAAGGGCACAAAACACGAGCCCTTCCCTTCTCAAATTGCATCGTTTATGTTTTATTGTGGATCGACTTTCGAGTTAAACACTTGCGCTCCGTTAACGAACTCTAATACCGTCGCTGATTTTACCGGGTTGTGGTTTTCATCGATTGAGAACGTACCTGTTACGAGCGATAAATCTTTTGTTTCCTCTAGCGCATTTTTAATTGCCTCGCCGTCTAATGAATCTGCACGGTCAATCGCATCGGCTAAGTAATACACTGTGTCGTAGCCAAGTGCGTTAAATGCGTTCGGTGCTGTATCATCGTTGTCTGCTTTAAATGCCTCTACGAATTTTTGAATTGTGTCATCTGGATCTTCAGAAGAGTAATGATTCGTAATAAACGTGTTGTTTAACGCATCGCCACCTGCTAATTCAACAAGCGTCGGTGAATCCCAGCCATCTGCACCCATTAACGGTACAGTAATGCCTAACTCACGCGCCTGCTTCACGATTAAACCAACTTCCTCGTAATACCCTGGAATGAAAATGAAGTCAGGATTTTTCCCTTTAATGTTCGTCAGCTGTGTGCGGAAGTCTGTATCTTTTGCGACATATGATTCCTCACCGACAACTTTGCCACCGTTTGCTTGAATTTGCTCCTTGAACGACTTCGCCAAACCTTTCGCGTAGTCTGATGCATTGTCACCAAAGATCGCTACGTTTTTCGCTGATAGCTCCGTTGTTGCGAAGTTCGCCGCTACAGTTCCTTGGAATGGATCGATGAAGCACGTACGGAACGCATACTCATTGACTTCCCCTTTATCGTTTACCGTAATGTTCGGTGCTGTTCCCGAAGCAGTAATGAGCGGGATTTTATTTTCAGCCGCTAGCTCTACTGTCGCTGCTGTATTCCCTGACGTCGCTGGTCCAATCATTGCGACTACGTTGTCTTGCTCAATTAGCTTCAGTGCTGCCGAAGTTGCTTCAGCGTTTTCTGATTTGTTGTCGGCTTGTACTAATTCGATTTGCTTGCCATCGATGCCGCCGCTCGCATTAATTTCTTCAATCGCTAGCTCTGCACCGTCTAAAACAGATGAACCGTAAATCGCTACGCCACCTGATAGCTCTAAGTTCGCGCCAATTTTGATCGTGTCGGCATCGTTTGAGCTACCCTCTTCATCACCACATGCTGCTAATACAGCTGTCGACAACAATCCTACTAAAGCTAAAGAACCAAACTTTTTCGTATAACGCATTTTACCCATCGAAAACTCCCCTTTATGCTGCAAATTTTAAAATATTGATATTTCTGATAATTATAAAGGAAGCAGTACGTGTACACAACTAATATTGTATAATTTTCCTTAATTATTAATTACATAGTATTAAATGGTTTTTGTTGCACTAGTGTAATAAATTGCAATTGCAGCATAGTTTTTTTCGCGGAAATAGGAAAAGTGCTACGGAAAACAGCGTCGTTTTCTGTAGCACTTTTTAGATTTTTCAGACGTGTTGGTTAGTCATTTTTATACCGCTAAATCGATTGTTTTGAGCAGCAAATAGGAAATAAACGCAGTCTTATAATGGCAGTGAACAGGCGGCGAGACTCCTTGGGGAATAGCTCGTGACTCAAGACCCCGTAAGCCGCGACGCAGGA
>JAXJTE010000047.1:0-2270 GCA_036309765.1 Caryophanon sp.
TCCCGAAAGTGGTTCAGGAAGAAAATCGTTAAGTACAGGTAGTTCCCGAAAGTGGTTCAGGAAGAAAATCGTTAAGTACAGGTAGTTCCCGAAAGTGGTTCAGGAAGAAAATCGTTAAGTACACCTAGTTCCCGAAAATGAACCACCTTTGCTATACTAAAGGGGAATGAAAGTCGAGGTGATGGGAATGGATTATAAAAGCATACCGGAGCGCATGATTATTAAACAGGAGCTGCTGCCATTCATTATTTTCGAGGAGGTTGCGCCGATTTTGCAGGCGGACGGGCGTTTTGGGCAAGTGCTTGAAGGTTGGAAGTATGATTTGACGTTGATTATTGCTAATGGGAGTTACGTGCCATCAGAATCGTTGCAAACGCTTTGTCGCTTCTTTACTGAGTCGCTGTATCCGAACCAGCCACTCACGAAGCTTATGATTCGCAATGCGGTACATAATTACACGGATTCACTCATTGCGGAAATTGAAATGGTGTGCGATGTGCAGCCGCAAGCAGAGGTAATCGTCGTGAAAGCTGGCGACAATTTAGTCGATCAAGAGTATATTTACGGCTCGATGAATTCGGATTATCAGCTCATGCGCGATTTAGTGACGCAAAAGAAGCAGTTCATCGAGACGAACGAGGGTGTGCATGAGGCCGCGATACAAGATCATAAAGGGATTATTCGTGGTCGTGCGGAGGTGCGCCCAGCCATTGTCGATGTAGCGATGTCTGATAAGCAAAAAATTTGGCTGTCTCTTGTCGAATCGACGTTAAATTCGCTCGATGAATGGACGGCCGATTTATTCGATTTGATTTCGTACTTGTGGATCGTGCAGGAGAAAGATAAGGATGGTTACATTAACTTCCATAGTGACCAAGCGTTAAAGCTACGTTTTGCTGATGCAATGAAGGAAGATTTTTACATTCGTGAAAAGGAGCGTTTTAGCATTATGAAGCGTGTCGCAGCATTGTCGAGCATTTGGGTGTCGATGCGTGGTGATGATGTAACGGTCATTGATGCCAAAAAAATTACGGACGAGCAGGCGTATGATTTTACGACGTTTAGCCGCATGTTCGAAATCGGTACGCTCGATATGGCATACGATAAACGAACGGGCGATGCGAAAGGGATTTATTCGCTGCAAATTCGTCCGTCGCCGATTTTGTCGCATTACTTAAACAACGAGCAGCAAACGTTTGGAGCGCTTGATTTAAAGGTGTTTCAGTACAGCCATTACACGCATCGTGAGCATAAGCGACTGACACGTTATTTAAATTACCATTGGAAAATTCGAACGATTAAGCGTTCATTGCAGCAACCGTTTCGTGTGCAGACGTTGTTAGACGTTATTGATTTTCCGAAAAGCTATAACGGCGTGCAAATTCGTGACCGTCTCGAAAGCGTTCTTGATGACATGCAAAAGGACGACATTATTAAATTATGGCATTATACGACACCGCTCGATGAAAGTCGCGTCGGCAAACGTTTTTGGGTGCAAAAATATTGGAGTCGCTTAAGCGTAACAATTTTGCCGCCAGAGGATATCATTTTGGAACATGCGAAAAAGGTGAGCTTCGAAAAATGGTCACCAACAATTTTACGGCAACAGGTGGAGCAAACAGTCAAGCAAGTGATTGAGGTGGACGCTGAACCTGTTGAGGAATTGGACGAGCAGGTGACGTTGCCGCTATATGAGCCAGCACCTGAGCTGACGCCGGAACTAGTTGCTGGGCTAATTGAGGAGTACGGGCTGACGATTCGGAAGGCTGCTGCTGAGATGGGGATGGCTCATAGCTCGCTCCTTCGTTATTTGAAGAAGGAAAACAAGCGTGCCAATGCGAAAAATCAAACGAAGCTCGAAACATGGGTGGGGAGCAAGCGATAACGAAAGCGTAGAGAAGTGGTTCATTTCTCTACGCTTTTTGTATATGTGTATGTGCATATATGAATATACAAGCATATGTACATACGAAAATGAACCACTTTACTACACCTAGTTCCCGAAAGTAATCTGAAAACGGACCACATCGAAGTGGCGACTGTTTCACGTGGAACAATTTAGGTGATGAAAAAAACGCGCACCGCCATTAAAATACGGTAACGCGCGTTTTTAAATGATAGCTTTAATTCTATTTCGTACCAAGCGTGTTGATTAGCCATTCGACTGTCATTTCGCGTATTGCGGCTCGCTTTCCTGGGGCTCGGCTCAAGCCTCCGTACCGCTCCTGCGTCGCGGCTTACGGGGTCTTGAGGCACGAGCTTCTCCCCAA
>JAXJTE010000048.1:0-4029 GCA_036309765.1 Caryophanon sp.
CCTTTTACATTCATTGTAGCACGATGAAAAATCCGAGAACAGGACGCCTCGGATTTTTTTACGTTACATTGCGACTTTATGCAAAAATGACAGCGAGCGTTCGTTAAATAGCTGTGGCTGGTCGACGTTGCACACATGCCCGCTTTGCTCCAAAATGATTAAGTCGCTTTTTTCTTGGCTGCGCACAATTTCTTTCACCGATTCAAGGAACATGTAATCTTCATCGCCCATTATGTAGAGCGTCGGGATTCGGGTGTCGCGCTCGTTGAACATAAGCAGCCGCTTCGTCACCGAGTTCGTGAGCGACAGCCAGCGTAAAAATTCGCGCTGCTGCACCTTCTTTGCCTCCTCTACAAAGAGCGAGCGCGATTGTTCATGCACTTTTTTCGGCATTAAAATCCACGCGAAGAAGCGGTAAAGCAGCATGTACGGGACGAAGCGCTTCAAGCTGTTCGCAATGGACAATAAAATGTTTAAGCGCGGCGTAATGCGAATGACCGCTCCGGCTAAAATCATGCTTTGAATGCGTTCTGGATGCTCCTCGGCTAGTTGACGAATTAAAATCGTGCCGAGCGAAATGCCGACGAAATGCGCTTTGTCGATGCCTTTGTAGTCGAGCACATCTAAAATATCTTTGCTGACGAGCTCGAATGTGTAACGGTGTGGATTATGTATAAACTTCGATGAACCGTGACCACGTAAATCGACGACGAGAACGTTAAATTGCTTGCGGTATGCGCGAATTTGACGATACCAAATGCTGGAGCTGCCACCCGCACCGTGTACGAGCACGACCCACTCTTTATGTTGTTGGCTATAAATCTTGTAATGTAGCAAGTTGCATCACCTCTTTGCGAATAATGATGGCTGCATTTCAACCTCCTTCTTTTCATACCTTTATTTTTGTACGATAAAACGTATTTCATCGCATTTGTTAAACGAAAAGAAACTGCATGCCGTTTGTGTGGCGTGCAGTTTCTTTATATGCGTTAAATCATCTTTTCGAGGCGCTGCTGTCTTTTTTGTGGGTCGAAGCGGCGTTCCAGTGAGCCGAGCACGACGTCGACAATGACTGCCATGAGCGCTGTCGGAATGGCGCCGGCTAAAATAATCGCGGTGCCGTCTGTTGCGTTCGTGCCGCGAATAATGATGTCGCCTAAGCCACCTGCACCGATGAACGCCCCAATTGCGGTAATGCCGATTGCGACGACAAGGGCGATGCGAATGCCGGTAATGATGATCGACAGCGATAGCGGCAGCTCAATCATGTACAGCACTTGCTTGCGCGTCATACCCATGCCACGCCCTGCATCGGTTAAGCTTTTATCAATCGACAAAATGCCGGTATACGTATTTTTAATGATCGGCAACAGCGAATATAAAAACACGGTAATGATGACGGTCGTTTTGCCGAGACCGAATACGAGCATAAGCATTGCCATGAGCGCGAGTGCCGGAATCGTTTGAATAATGTTAGCGAGCGTCATAATCGGTTGGGCAAGCTTGCTCGTTTTGGCGATGATGATGCCAAGTGGAATGCCGATGAGCGCTGCGAGTAACACACCGTATACCGAAATGAAAAAGTGCGACATAAATTGTTCGAGCACGTACATGCCGTTTTCGCGGAAGTAGTACGTAAACTGCTCCCACGTACTAAGTTTTGATAAATCTTCCATCATTGCTCACCTACTTCCTCACTAAAGTAATTGTGCTCGATTAAAAAGTTTTCCGCTACGACAGCAGGCTCCATTAAGTTGTTATCAGATAAATAGTTGAGCTCCTGCATTTTTTTAGTCGAAATTTTGCCGACGAGCAGCGACATAATCGGTTGAATGTGCGGCTTCGCTTCAAGCAGCTCATTTGTTGCAATCATGCTCGCATCATACGGTGGGAAAAAGTTTAAATCGTCCTCTAGTACCGTTAGCTCGTATGAAGCGATGCGTCCGTCCGTCGTATAGCCGAGCACGACGTCGACTTCACCAGCTTGCACGGCGTCATAGACTAAGCCAATTTGCATCGGGTATGTGCGTTTAAAGTCAAAGTTATACGCTTCGACAAATGCTTTGTAGCCATCGCCTTCACGGTTCAGCCACGACGTATCAACACCTGCTTGCAGCGTTGACGCAATGCTCGCTAAGTCGCTAATTTTTATTAAGTTGTGCTTTTGTGCCATTTCCTTTGACACCATGAACGCGTACGTGTTTTCAAAGCCGTACGAATTAAAAAACGTTTGGTTGAAGCGCGCATCAAATTCCTGTTGCACGAAGGCGAGCGTTTCGACAGGGTCTTTCATCGGCGCTGCTTGCAACGGTCCGGTTAAATCGGTGCCAGTGTAGCGCAGCGCGGAAATGTTCGCATCGCCGTTAATCATCGCCTGATGCAGCACCATGCTTGAGCCGAGGTTGTTAATGAGCTCCACTTCCTCGTCTGTATAGTACTCGATTAAATATTTCAGCATGTAGCTTAAAATTTGCGATTCGGTCGTCACGATGTTGGCAATAATAATTTTGTCGGTGTTGCTTTGTTGTGAGCTCGTGCAGCCGACTAAACAAAGCACGGTCGCAGCAAGCAGTAAAAAAATACGTTTCATCTAGTTCTCACCTCATTTTTCAACGAGCAACCCTTTAGGCGTTACCCATTTTTCGACTTTCGATAATAAAAAATCCGTCAATAATGCGAGCGTTGTTACAAGAATCGCACCACCGACGATGAAATCTGTTTGATATAAGTTTAGCCCGTTAAAAATAAAGTCGCCGAGACCACCTGCGCCGATGTACGAGGCGAGCGTTGCCCATGCGATGACGTATACAGCAGATAAGCGAATGCCTGCCATAATAATCGGGATGGCAAGTGGTATTTCAATCATGCGAATCGCTTGGAACGTCGTCATGCCCATACTTTGCCCTGCGCGAACTAAATCTTGATTGACGGCGCGCATACCGGCAAACGTGTTATTCAAAATCGGAAGCAATGTGTAAATAAAGAGGGCGACGATAGCAGGTACTTTGCCGACGCCTAAAAAAGGAATCATGAGCGCTAAAATAGCGAGTGACGGTAGCGTTTGAAACACACTCGTAATCGCGAGTACAATTTTAGCGAGTTTTTCAGTTTTTGAGAGTGCAATGCCAAGTGGAATGGCAACGATGGCACCTAACAATAACGCAATAATTGAAATGTAAAAGTGCTCCCACGTTTTTAAAAGAATCGCATCTGTATTTTGTGTGAAAAAATCAATCATCGCGTCTCCTCCTCAATTGGAGACGTGCTATTTGTAAGTAAGGCGTCCGTTGCTTCGACTGGTGCATCACCCCAAATCGTGTCGTAAATCGTATCGACGATGTTGGCACGTGTAATTAAGCCGACGAGTTTGTTATCGTGGTCGACGACGGGAATGTTTTGGAGGTTGCGCTTTAAAATGCGGCGCACAGTGTCTTGTAGTTTCGTGCCCGTTTTAACGTAAACGACTTCGCTGTTCATCGCCTCCGCAATCGTGTCGTGCTGTCGCTTCGGTCCGGTAAAGCTATCGACATTTAAGTAGCCGAGTAAATGATCGTTTGCGTCCACGACAAATAGCGTATCGACACGCTTTTTCACCATGAGACGTAGCGCCTCGTCTAAGCTTTTTTCAATCGTAATCGCAATTGGCTGAATCATTACTTCATCAACCGTTTTGACGCTCGGCTTTTGCTGGATGAGGCGGTGTGAACCTAAAAATTCGCGTACGAAATCGGTAGCGGGGTTCGCTAAAATGTTATCGGGGGTATCAAATTGCACAACTTTTCCTTCGTGCATAATGCAAATGCGGTCGGCAAGCTTAATCGCCTCGTCCATATCGTGCGTTACGAAAATGACCGTTTTGCCAAGGCGCACTTGTAAATCTTTCATTAAATCTTGGAGCGTATCGCGCGTAATCGGGTCGAGTGCACCGAACGGCTCGTCCATTAAAATGATGTCTTGGTTCGCAGCGAGTGCGCGCAGTACACCGATGCGTTGCTGCTGCCCACCAGAAAGCTGTGCAGGGTACATATC
>JAXJTE010000049.1:0-24700 GCA_036309765.1 Caryophanon sp.
CTGCTCTGTTGCTAAAAATGGCACAACTTGCTCGTTCGTTACTTTTTGCGATAACGCTTTTTCTAGCACAGCGATGTACGTCTCATAATGTGTGATGAGTAAATCAATTTGCTCCTGTGACTTCGCGTTTGGTGACGTTGCAGAAAAGGCAGCTAACGTTTCGGTAAATTCTTGTTTATGTGCTTCATAAGACGTTGTATCGAATGATTGCGTTAAAATCGCCTGCTGTACATCGATTTCCATATTGGCAACGACATATTGTAAATGCTGTACGTTTCCGATCACTGCATCTCGTCGGTCGAGTAAGTTATTGTACGAATCGTCCACTCGATTGATTTGCGAGATAGATAGTAAACAAAAAATAGCGAACGTGACGATGAGCCCACCAGTAGCAAGCATGAGCTTTAATGAAATCGACAAATTGTGTTGACGCTTTTTCAAAATTGAACACCCCAATATATAATTTCTTTACAAACCACATATGAATGTAACATAAAAAAATAATTACGTGAATTTTCCATTAATTTTGTATGAAGAATGAATGCTTGTAAAATAATATTTTGTTACATACTCGTTAGGTCGTATAACTTATGTGTATAGCTAAACTTAGCGAGAATGGATAAAAGTGATGGAAATTTGTTATTTCTTTACGGGACAAATGATAAATTTATTTTATTTTTAGTGAGAATTTTCTCAATTAATGAATTATCGCAATGGTGTAACATTTCAAATGGAAAAGCCTTTTGACGTTTTCAGCCATATGCTATACTTAAGGGCGTATAGCAAGAACGTGTTGTAATTAGGAGGGCATTTTTTATGCGTAAGCGTTGGTTAAGTGTAGCAGCACTTGCAGCTGTAATGTTAAGTGCATGCAGCGAGAAAGTAGTGGAGCAAGAGGAGATTGAAATTTTACCTGCGGATGAATATATTGCGGAGTTTAAGCAGTCAGAAGGCTATGAAACGTATATTGGGGACAATACCGTGCATTTCATTCAGCCAGTCGATTTTACGAAGGACGAAATTCCAGAGCTTGTAACAGGCTATGACACAGAAATTGAAGGACAGGCATATACGTATGTATCCGTATTCAGCCGTGCTGAAACAGAGGAAGAAGTGCGTTGGAATTTATCGACTGAAATGTATTCAGATGAGCCAAACTATACGTATAATAACTACGGTACATTTGCGCAAGAAGAATATGTTAGCTTATGGGCTGGTGGTTATACACAAGGTGTAGGCGACAATGCGAAGCAAGTTGTACAAGTGTATGACTTAATGGGTGGCAAGCTCGCACCACTTGAGTCAATTGAAGGTGTCGCGTCAGAGTCAGTATCGTTTGATCAAAAGACGCAGACGCTAACGTATAAAGGCGGCGTAACATATGAAGTGACATATGTGGACGGCGAATTAATCGTCAAGCAAAAATAATGAAAACCGCATCGCATAAGCATATTAAGCTTACGATGCGGTTTTTTTCGCACAAGGGAAATTATTTTCATTATTTGTCAAAGCATAGGATAATAGAAGAAACGGAACTTTTTCATCATCCATTACGTAAAATAAAGAACAGCATGCTTAAGGGAGGGAACGACAACTGTGAAATTTCACCCTCATAATTCACAAGACGTCCATTACTGGGACTCGACAATTTTAAAGCGATTATCAGAGCGTACAGGATACGTGAGCGAGCCGCTTACATATGAGCGTGTGGCCGTGCAAGTACTCGGGAGCTACCGAGACCACGATGAATACCGCGACGAATTATATACAATTGGTCAAGAGCCGATGTACAAATGGCAAATGCTTTTTACTGGCATGCCAAAGGAAATTGCACCCGAAACACGTACAGAAGTACAAAAAATATTACAAATTCACCGTGAAACACCGTTGTCAGCAAACCGCATAATGGCATTTTTCCACGGTGCGAATTTATTCCCGCTAAAAAATACACCATACGACGAGCAGTACCGAGAAGCGTTTAAACAATGGCTTGCGATGCTAGAGGAGCGTTATCCGAAGCTACAAGCGCAAAATTTACACCGCTTTTTTATGGATTTAGTGAAATGGTCGGCCTATTACTTCCCGAAATGGATTGCAGAGGGGCTGTTTGACGACCAAGTGCCGCGCATTTTATGGCACGGTGAGGCGCGTGAAACAGACGTGTATTGGTTGTACTTCCTTTATTTATATGGTTGTGACATTGTTGTTCTTCATCCGAGTGGCGATGATATTTTCAAGCCGTATAAATTAGCGCTTCCGCAGCACCATTTAGACGAGCAGGTGCCGTATTTTGATTTTCCACTGGAGAAGCCGCAGCGCATTCGTACTGTTGCACAAAAAGCGTCGGAGGAATTACAGGAAACCATTTACGGTGGACATTCGTTACATTATCCGTGGAAGTACCGCGAATATGAGCCGCAAAACCGCATTTTGCAAACGACGTATGACGAGCTGTTTTTATTAGTGCAAGAGCATACACATATGCGTCAAGGCTTTGAAGCGGACGCACAGCGCGTATACATTCCGACGCTGTTTGCAAAAATCGTTGGCATATCACGCAATAAAGAAGAATATGCGACGCGCTTGCAACGACTCATTGAAGATGAATGGACCTATACAATAAATGCATTCCCAATCGTCCAAAAGCAACGTGCGAACATGCAATTTCATTACCGTGACGCAAGCACGAACGGTCGCCTAGACGTCGAAAAAATGATTCAGCTATCGGTATGGCCATACAAAAAGCTTGCGATCCCGCTGCAAAAAGGGTTAGCGCATGCCATCGTTCGACTCATTGAGGAAGCGCCGATTGAGCGACTGCCAAACGAGACGCAGCAGCAATATGAGCATTACGTATTCGGACAGGCACTCGCCATTCCAGAGCAAGCAATCCAGCTATTTCAGCGCTTCGATTATGCGTATCGCAGCCCGACCGTTGTTGCCTTTTATGAAGAATCAGGCGGTGTGCTAACGCGAGAAGATGCGATTTTACTGAAGCTATTAAACATGCTTGGCTTTGATATTTTATTATTTAATCCGACCGGTCAGCGTGATTTAGAAGCGTATATTGAACCGACGTATTACGATACACATTGGTTAGAGGAAATGACGTTTACGGAAACGCTCGCGAGCATTAAATCGCATCGCAAGCAAGCAGATAGTTCAAAAATTAGAACGATATTTAAACGATTTTTAAATTAGGGGGAATCCATTATGTCAAATGAAAATCCATTTTTAAGTGAAGACGTGTTCGCTAAGCAAGAGTCAGCACCAACACCAACACCACAACCAGCACACGTACCAGCAATGACGACAATTTTAACGCCGTCGACAGAAGAAAAATCACAGCTACTAAAGCAGCGTGAAATGTTACGCACGCAGCCAGACGTACAGCAGCTTGCGACGAAAATCGATGTTAAAAACCAAATCGCCGTACTCGAATTCGGTAAAGAAACAGCGGCGGGCATTTCGCAATTTTCAGACCGTATGCTTGCAACGATGCGCACATCAAAGCTAGAGCAATCATCTGTATTATTAAGCAATTTAAATGTCATTATGGACCGCTTTGATCCACAAGACTTTAAAGAGGAAGAAAAGAAAAAAGGGCTCATTAAGCGCATCTTTAATAAAGGAAAAGAAAAATTAGAAACGGTGCTTGCTAAATACGACACGATGAACAAAGAAATCGACACTGTATATCAAGAAGTAAAAAAATACGAAGTCGAAATGAAGAAAGGAACGCTTGAGCTTGAGGAAATGTACAATCAAAACTTAGCGTACTTCCAAGAGCTTTCAAAATATATCGCAGCCATCGACGTGAAGCTAGACGAAATTGATCGTCAGCTACCTGTGCTTGAATCGCGCACACATGACGGCAATCAGCTTGCCATTATGGAATATGAAACGGTTCGCCGTGCGCGTGAGCTACTTGAGCAACGTCGCTACGATTTAGAAATGGCGCAGCAAGTGTCGTTCCAATCAGCACCGCAAATTCGCCTGCTTCAACAAGGGAACAACCATCTAATTAGTAAAATTAACTCGGCATTCGTTGTGACGATTCCAATTTTCAAGCAAGGGCTTATTCAAGCAGTACAAATGAAGCGTCAAAAATTAATTGCCGAGTCAATGAGCGAGCTAGACCGCCGCACGAATGAAATGCTTGTGCGTAACGCCGAAAATATTAGCCAAAACTCAATTCGCATTGCGGAGATGGCAGGCAGCCCGTCAATTAAAATTGAGACGATTGAAAATACATGGCAAACGATTATGAGTGGCATTCAAGAAACGCAGCGCATTCAGCAAGAAACAGCACAAAACCGCGATGCTGGGCGCAAGCGAATTGAACAGCTACAGCTCGAGTATGAAAAAGTTAAAAAAGGAATGTAACGTAGTGAAACAAGGCTGTGCTAAACGTCGAAATCGACAATTAGCACAGCCTTGTTTTGTCAGAAAGCAAGGTCGCTGTGCATAAGTCATTCATTTGTTATACAACAGTTGTCAGACTTTTAATGAATATGCGACATGCTAAAAAACGTACTTTTTCTCTTTGATTTCAAATAATGTTCGTGAAAATTTGTTTTTAACACGTCTTTTAACAGAAAAATGACGAAAACGATGGTAAAAAACGTTTACGCTCTTTCAATCATACGCTATAATGACGATATTGTGTTTTAATACAGAAATCATGAACGGCACAAAATAACAGCTTTTGCAGCGAATCTGGAAAGCGTAAGGAGTATTTTTCGTGAGTAACATTGAAAACAAATGGATGCGTGCAGTATTGCCAGCACTACTCATCCACTGTAGTATCGGGACCGTATATTGCTGGTCATTATTTAAAGCAGACATTGCACTTTATATTGGACGACCATTAAGCGAAGTCGAGTGGGCGTTTAGCTTAGCGATTTTCGTGCTCGGGATGTCAGCAGCATTTGGCGGACGCTTCGTTGAGAAAAACGTCAAGCGCTCGGCATTATTATCAACAATATTCTTTACAGTCGGCATGGTCGGCACAGGTTTCTTCATTTATCAAAAATCATTAATCGGCATTTTCATTTGTTACGGTGTCATTATGGGAATCGGGCTCGGTATCGGCTACTTAACGCCGGTGAAAAACTTAATGCTTTGGTTTGCAGACCGTAAAGGGTTAGCAACAGGTATTGCGGTGGCAGGCTTCGGCTTAGCAAAAGTGATTGCGTCACCATTAATGGAAATGCTAATGGGTCCAACGAATGCGGACGGTACGCTACAAAATCCAGCGAACGTGTACACGATGTTCTACATTTTAGCGGCGATTTATGCGGTATGTATGATTATTGGCTTCTTGCTTATTCGCAAGCCAGATGGTCATGTTGAATCAGCAGCAGCGGCAAAAGCGTTCAGCTATCGTAAAGTGTTATCAAATAAAGTGTTTATCGGTATTTGGATCATGTTCTACATTAACATTACGTGCGGTTTAGCGTTAATTTCACAGGAAAAATCAATGCTTGCAGCAGTCGGCTTTACAGCAATCGGCTTAATGAGTGCTGTGACGGCGGTATTTAATGCGGGTGGACGTTTATTCTTCTCGGCGTGGGCAGACCGTTTACAAGACCGTAATACAATTTACAAAATTATTTTCGGCTCAGCGTTATTATCAATCGGTGCGATGATCGTATTTGACGGCATTAATGCAGGTTCGGTTGTGCTTGTTGTCGTGTTGCTTTGTGTCATTAATGCAGGGTACGGTGGCGGCTTCTCGAACTTACCGACGTTACTGGCAGACCGCTTCGGCTTAAACAGCATTTCGACAGTGCATGGCTTAGCGTTATCAGCATGGGCATTTGCTGGGCTTTCAGGCAATCAGCTTAGCGCGAAAATTTTAGCAGCAACAGGCTCGTATGACTACGTGATGTATGCCATCTTAGCGTTATTTACAGTGGCGATTTTAATTAGTATGTTCGTTGTAAAACCAGGGCTTGTAAAGTTTGACGAAAAACAAGCGACGGCGAGCGAGCAGCACGCATAAAAATGAGCGAGCGTTTCCGTAACTGGAGACGCTCGCTTTTTTTATGTTAATTTTCAGTTAATAGCAGTGTCTATTTGCTTGTTTACGAATGAATTTACTATTGTATCATGTTGGCATGTTGGCATTTAAATAAAATACTGCTATAGTATGTCACATACTACATTGCACGATGAATTTCATATTTGCGTTGACAGCTAATGGGTCGTACTATAGCTCGAGCAGTTTCTGGAGAGAGTATACGTTTGTATACCGCCGAAGGGTTCACCATCTCAGGCAAAGCGGACAGAAGGGTATTAAAGATACGTCACATTATTTTTTGTGAGTTGCTTTTTTAGTTTTTTATTATGTTGTCATAATAAATTGCGATATCTTTCACGTAAGTTTGAGGTTGGGACATGCTCCTAACCTCTTTTTTGTGCCATTTGCGATGTAAGTTACGATTTATAGGAGGAATTTGTTGTGGCACAGCAAGAATTAAAGCGAGATTTAAAAAATCGCCACGTGCAGCTCATTGCGATTGGCGGCACGATTGGTACAGGGTTATTTTTAGGCGCAGGAAAAGCGATTGAGCTTGCCGGGCCGTCGATCATTTTAGCGTATTTAATTGTCGGTACGGCGTTATTTTTTGTGATGCGCGCGCTAGGCGAACTGTTACTAACAGACGCAGGCTTTGAAAGCTTCACCGATTTTACGACGCATTATGTAGGCTCATGGGCAGGGTATATTACAGGTTGGACATATTGGTTTTGCTGGATTATGGTGGCGATGGCAGACATTATCGCAGTCGGCATGTACGTCAATTATTGGTTTGAGATTCCGCAGTGGATTCCGGCTTTAATTGCAGTCGTTGTGTTACTCGGGCTGAATTTATTAACGGTAAAGCTGTTTGGTGAGTTAGAATTTTGGTTTGCACTTATTAAAATTGTGACAATTGTCGGTTTAATTATCGTCGGGATCGTTATGATTGTATCTGGCTTTGAAACGGAATACGGCAAGGCGAGCGTCAGCAATTTATGGGAACACGGCGGATTTTTCGCAAATGGCTTATCAGGTTTTTTATTAGCATTTCAAATGGTTGTGTTCGCGTTCGTTGGGGTGGAGCTTGTTGGGGTAACGGCTTCTGAAACGGCAGACCCGAAAAAAAATATTCCATCAGCGATTAACAAAATTCCGATGCGTATTTTACTGTTTTACGTTGGTGCATTAATTGTCATTTTATCGATTACACCGTGGACGAATATTTCGAGCGCATCAAGCCCGTTCGTACAAGTGTTTACGCTCGTTGGGATTCCGGTAGCGGCGGGTTTAATTAACTTTGTCGTGTTAACGTCAGCAGCATCAGCGGGGAACTCGGGGTTGTTTTCAACGAGCCGCATGTTGTATAACTTAGGGAAAAATGACAACGCACCGAAAACATTTGCGAAGTTAAACAGTCGCGCTGTGCCGCAAAATGCACTTGTGACATCAACAGTTGTTGCTGCACTTGGCGCACTGCTTGCGAAGCTTTTACCAGATACGGCGTTTAACTTAGTAACGACCGTGTCGGCGATTTGCTTCATTTGGGTGTGGAGTATGATTTTAATTTCACATATTATTTATAAACGTCGCCATCCAGAGCAGCACGCAGCGTCAACGTTTAAAGCACCGTTAACACCAGGCATTAACTATGTCATTTTAGCATTCTTCGTCTTTTTACTTGTCGTAATGGGAGTAGCAGAAGATACACGTATGGCATTGTTGTGCACACCGATTTGGTTTGCGATTGTAGCGATTTTATATAGATTGAAAAGAAAATAAGCATAGGGAAGTAGCTGTCATTGTACAGCTGCTTTTTTGTGCGTAAAACGTTTGTTATAATGTATGGAGTAGCAGGGAGGGAGTTTCGTGAAAAAGAGATTTATTGTTGGGGTGACGACGTCTGTGCTAGGTTTAGTAGGGGCTGGTGTTTGGAAGGGGCTACAAAAGCTCGATGCACAGCAGCCATTTCATGAAGTGTATGCATCGTACTTTATGCATGAGGATGTGCTTGAATATGCGGTCGTCGATGAGGTCGTGATTGAAGGTGAGGCGCTACAGCAGCTGCTGCAACGTGCAGACCACATGACGCTAGAGAAGAAAGCACGTGTTGTGAATGCACAGTATGAAATCGCACTGCATTCATTAAAGGGGATGATTGTGTACGTCAGCATCGGCTCAGCACGCGCCATAGCGGTGAACGGCATTACGTATAAAGTGGTAAACGGTGAGCGGTTTTACGAAGCGGTACGTGAACTCATGCAAAAAGGAAGCGCCGAGTGAGCAGGAGGGCACTGAAAAAGTCGATTTACGCTAATTCTTTTAGTATAAATCGACTTTTATTACATAGGAAAACGCGGAATTCAAAGTTAATTACAATGAATTTCCGCGTTTTTTAGTTTTTCAGCAGCCTCAGTGAGCGGCGCTTCCTTTTTTGTTTAATATAGCATCGTATGCGTCGTAATAAACAGCGTCATCACAGCGAGCAGGCAGCCGAGTTCAAACGTAATCGAAAAGACATCGAGCTGTTGGTGCTGTAGCTGCTTATAAAGTCGCATACAACAATACGCGATCATTGGTAAAAATAAAGTGGTCGTCGGAATCGGCGTAAAAACGATACAGACGATAAGCGCGGTCAAGAGTGGCATCAGTAATGAACTGCGAATCGCTAGCTGCTGTCGTAAATGCTCCATCCGTTTCCCTCCTTCGTTCATGTAATACTACTTTAAAATAAAAAGTCAGAAAAGTAAATATATTTATGTGCATTGTCGTTTGTTTGTAGAAGGCATATAATGAGGACGGTAAAGGAGTGAAAGTGTGAACGAAAAAGTAGGGTTTATGAACGGCATTACGATGTATGTCATGTGGGGGCTATTTCCACTCTTTTGGACGCTTCTTAGTGATGTCAATAGTTTCGATACGCTCGCGAACCGCATCGTCTGGTCGTGCGTCTTTAGTGTGGGTGCAATTATTTTACTAAAGAAATGGTCGGCGTTTTACAACGTACTATGTGAGCTGCTGCGCACGCCGAAAAAAGCGCTCGTCTTATTTGCCGCATCGCTTTGTATTTCGTTTAACTGGTTTATGTATATTTGGGCAGTGGCGAACGAACACATTATTGACACGAGCTTAGGGTATTACATTAATCCGCTGTTGTCGATTTTGTTCGGTGTGCTTATTTATAAGGAGAAGCTGCTGCGCGGTCAGCAAATCGCATTATGCATTGCAGGGTTTGGCGTGCTATTGATGATTGTAAACATTGGGGAAGTGCCGTACATTGCGTTATCGCTAGCGCTGTCGTTTGCATTATACGGCGTGCTAAAGAAGCAAATTCAACTAGAGGCGCTTCATTCTGTAGCAATTGAGACGTTATTTGTGCTGCCGATTGCGGGTGCGTACTTACTACTGCTTCAGCAACGCGGTGTGTCGGCATTTGGACATATGAGTGTAACGACTGACTTTTTGCTCATCATTTCAGGTGTGTTAACCGTTATTCCACTCGTATGCTTTGCGGTGGCCACGAAGCATTTGCCGCTATATATTATTGGCTTTTTGCAATACATTACGCCGACGATGACGCTATTGTTTGGTATATTTCTATATGAAGAAACCTTTACCGATGCGCAGTTTACGAGCTTTGCGTTCATTTGGGTGGCGCTGTTGTTGTTTAGTGTGACGACATATCGACATCAAAAAAAGCTGCGTGCAGTGAGCGAGTGACGCGCAAAATGACGGTACTTTTGGTAACATGTGTAGTAACGTAAAGGGGGAGAGCGAATGAATGTTTTTTTAGCGTTCGGTGCGGGCTTTTTAAGCTTTATTTCACCGTGTACGCTGCCGTTGTATCCAGCATTTTTATCGTATATTACAGGAATGAGTATCGATGAGCTAAAAAATGAACGTGGTATGATGCAGCGTCGAGCCATTTTACATACATTATTCTTTTTACTCGGTTTCTCGATGATTTTTATTGCGATCGGCTTTGGTACATCGTTTGTGTACGAGTTTTTTGTCACGTATCAAACACTGCTTCGTCAAATGGGCGCGATTTTAATTGTGCTGTTTGGCTTCATCGTCGTCGGCTGGTTAAACATCGACTTTTTGCAAAAGGATCGCACGTTTCAATTTAAAAATCGACCAGCTGGCTATGCGGGAAGCACACTCATTGGGCTTGCGTTTGCGGCGGGCTGGACACCGTGTACCGGACCGATTTTAATGGGCATCATTGCGCTAAGTGCGACACAGCCTGATTCGGCAATGCTATATATGCTGCTTTATTTTTTAGGGTTTGCGCTACCATTTTTTACGCTATCATTTTTTATTTCGCGCATTCAGTTTATTCGCAACTATAGCGCACGCATCGTCAAAATCGGTGGGTATTGCATGATTGCACTCGGTGTTTTATTATTTTTTGATGGCATGACATTATTTATTCGTTTCATTTCGCCGATTTTTGGTGGCTTTACGGGATTTTAGTTTTGGAGAAGAGAGGATGGTGGACATGGCAACAGTTCTTGTAGTAGATGATGCGATGTTTATGCGCGTTACAATTAGTAATATGATGGAAAAGTGGGGTTATGATGTCGTTGCACAGGCGGCAAATGGTCAAGAAGCGATTGCAAAGTTTGAGGAATGCGAGCCAGACGTCGTGACGATGGATGTAACGATGCCAATCATGAATGGCATTGACGCAGTAAAAACGATTATGGAGCGTAATCCAGATGCAAAAATTGTTATGATTACGGCACTTGGGCAACAAAAGCTCATTAAGCAAGCACTTGCATACGGCGCGAAAGATTTCATTACAAAGCCGTTTGATCCAGCACGTTTAAAAGAAGTGATTGATAACGTCCTAACATTATAGGTTAAAAAGGAGGGGAATAAATGCTTGAGGAAATCCCTTCGCATTATGTAGCGATTGCTTCAACGATTGTCGCGATTTTTATGGGAACTGGTGTTATGATGATGCGTATGCGCGCACATCGACGCCCGATTAATGAAAAGCGCATTATTATACCACCTGTTGCGATGTCGACAGGGGCGCTTATGTTTATATACGAGCCATTTCGCGTCGCACCAATGCAAATTGCAGAAGTGTTTGCGCTCGGTGCATGTGCGTCGCTATTGCTCATTTGGAAAACGCAATTTGAAGTGCGAGAAGACGGCATTTATTTAAAGAAATCAAAGGCATTTTTATTCATTTTAGTTGGGCTGCTTGCCGTTAGAATCGTCGGAAAGCTCGTCTTGCAAAACTCAATTGACTTCGGGGAGCTAGCGGGCATGTTTTTCTTACTTGCCTTCTCGATGATTGCGTGTTGGCGCATTGCGATGTTTATAAAGTTTAAAAAAGTGAAAGCGACCATTCAGTAACGCATGAAAAAATAAAGCATGTACTCATTCGAGTGCATGCTTTATTTTTTCGTCTAACATTAAATGCTCGTACGGCGAAATGTCTATTTGTAGCTCCTGTAGCTTTTTGCGTAAAAATTTATGATCGCGCTTTGGTGAGGCGATAATGTAGCCGCGAATAATTAACTCCTCATCAAGCGCGGTTGCACGCTGCTCGATTGCTAGCTTCCCGATTGTGCCAGCGATTTTTTCCTTCGCGACGCTGCGAAACAATTCAGGTACGGGTGCGGTTAATTCATTTAATAGTAGCTTTTGCTCGCCGCTCCATAAATGAATCGTTTGTTCTAAGTAATAGTTTTGCCAATCAAGCTCGGATAACCCGTCTTGCTTTGGCAGCTGCTTTAAAAATTTGCGGAACATGAAAAAGCCACCAATTGCCATGAACACAACCATGATGACGACCCAGCTAATGATAAAAAATGAAAACGAGCTACCCATGTACATTCCCCCTTTTCTTTAGTATACAAAAGAAATGCTAAAAGTTAAAAAAATAGTCGCTCATGTCCACTTATTTGTCTGAAATCGCTATATAGTGGCGAAAGGAGGTGAGGCACATGGTACAAAAATACTTCGACGCTGCAACACTTCGCATGTCATTTGTAAAAGGTACAAACGACAAAGGAAAAGAAGTGTTCACAACGAAAAGCTTCACAGGTATGAAGGAGGATGCGACGGCTGCACAGCTTCAGCAGTTTAGCGCAGCAATCGCATCACTATCAACGTACGAGCTAGCAAAAACAGTAATCACAGCACAACACACAGTTGAATAAGGGAGGGAACGCAGATGGAAGTACTAGAGCTAATTTTCACGACGCCAGACAACAAAACGAAAATAATTACGATTGATGCGCCAGTTGCGAATGTAAGTGAGGCGACGGTGCGTGCAGCGATGGAGCAAATGATTGCAAGCAACGTATACCGCGACGCTGATTCACCGATTCAAGCAATTAAAGCCGCGCGTTACGTCAGCCGCACTGTAACACCAATTATTTAAACGACCAAAGCGGGCTACTTCGTACATGAAGCGAGGTAGCCCGTATTTTTATTTGTACAAGGGGGAGTTCGTATGGAGCCTTGGATGGAGTTTATTTCAAGCGTCGGTTTTCCAGTCGCGGTCGCTTTTTATTTGCTGCACCGCATTGAAACGAAGCTAGATGCGATGATTCAAGTGCTAGCCTCATTCGAGCAGTAATGCGCTTGTCAGTATTTCTATAGTTGCGTTACTATAGAAATAGGGGGAGTGATGAGCAGTTGAAAAAAACATGGATCGTCATACTAAGTGCATTGTTGTGCATATTAAGTGCGTGCAGTAGTTATGAGTTTAAAGCAGATACGGATTGGGAAATCGAGGACTTTACGATGACGAATCACCGAGGAGATACGGTGACGAATGAACAGTTACGAGGCAAGCCGTATTTAGCGATGTTTATGTTTACGAATTGCGTAACGGTTTGTTCACCGATGACGTACAACATGACGCAAATTCAACAAAAGCTTGTCGACAATAACATAGAGGACTATCATATCGTCGGCTTTTCGGTAGACCCAGCAGTCGATACGCCGCAAAAGCTAACGGACTATTTAGCATTTTACGAAGTGCCGGACGAATCAAAGTGGCATTTATTAACAGGATACGACCAAACATTTATTTCACAATTTGCGAAGCGTTCATTTAAAACGCTTGTACAAGATGACCCGAATAGCGACCAAGTGATTCATGCAGTAACATTCTTTTTAGTCGATGCAAACGGTGTTGCCATTAAAAATTACCGTGGTTATTCAGAAAATGATACCGATGTGCCAGTCGATCAAATGGTCGCTGATTTACAAACATTGCTTGAGCAACAATAATGATGAAAGCCCATGAAGCGTTATCATATGCTTCACGGGCTTTTTTTGCGTTTAAATGGAAATTTGATATTTTGCGAGCAATGCTTTGCCGCTATCGTTTACACCGGCTAACGTGACGGTGCTGTTTGTTTTGGCTAAATTTTCTTGCACGCGCACAATGGCAGCAACAGCAGAATCATCCCATAGCTGACTGTTTGATAAATCAATCGTCACGTGAGCATTTTCAAACTTCATTGCATCGATGCCGCGAACGAAGCGGTCAGTCGAGGCGAAAAATAGCTGTCCGTGGATGTGCAGCGTATTGCCGTTCTTTTCAATATAAATGGTAGAAATTTTCGCCGCAAAAAACATCGCACTAATGAACACGCCGCCGACAACGCCGATTGCTAAGTTATGCGTCCAAACGACAAGTGCAACCGTCGCAAGCATCACGATGACGTCAGCGCGCGGAGCAGTACGGACGTAACGGAAGCTCGACCAATCAAACTGCGCAATACATACGGTCACCATAATTCCTGCAAGTACAGGCATCGGAATGGCCACGACGTAATCACCAAGCACGATGATTAAAAACATTAAAAATGCACCGGAAACGAATGTCGACAATCGTCCGCGACCACCAGAGCGCACGTTAATGACGGATTGACCGATCATCGCACAGCCTGCCATCCCACCGAAAAAGCCGTTGACGATGTTCGCAAGTCCTTGTCCACGCGCCTCTTGGTTTTTATCCGACATTGTATCGGTTAAATCATCTAAAATTTGTGCCGTTAGTAGCGATTCCATTAAGCCGACAACTGCGAGTGCCAGCGCATACGGCAAAATGATACGCAGCGTTTCAAAGTTCAGCGGTACGTCAGGCAGTAAAAACGTCGGCAAGCTTTGCGTAATCGTACCGAGGTCACCTACTGTCGTCATATTAAAGCTCGCATACATTGCAAGTGGCGTTAGCAGTAGCACAGTAATAAGTGGTGCCGGAATGCCTTTAATAAACTTCGGAATGATGTAAATGAGCGCAATTGTCGCCGCTACAAATACATAGGAAATCCACGTAACGTTAATGAAATGTGGCAGTTGTGCCATAAATACTAAAATCGCAAGCGAGTTGACAAAGCCAATCATGACCGCATTTGGAATGAAGCGCATGAGGCGAGCAATTTTTAAATAGCCGAAAATGATTTGAATGATACCCGTTAAAATCGTCGCGGCAAGTAAATATTGTAGCCCGTGGTCTTTGACGAGCGATACAATGACCAGTGCCATTGCGCCGGTTGCAGCTGAAATCATCGCTGGTCGCCCACCGAAAAATGCACAAATAATCGCGATTGTAAATGACGCATATAGCCCGACCATTGGATCAACGCCAGCTAAAATCGAGAAGGCAATCGCTTCTGGAATGAGTGCGAGTGCGACAACCATGCCAGCAAGCACATCTTTACGTATGTTATGGAACCATTGTTGTGGATACGTTTGCATAGTATTCTCCTTTAATAAAATAACGATTTTGACAATACGTTTTATCATATCATAATTTTTTCGAGTGAACGTATTGTTTTTTGAGGTCATTATGTAAATAATAAGGAAAGCTACATATAACGACGATGAGGTGACGTATGACGACGGTGATTTATTATGAAAACGGCAACAAAATGTACGAGGGCGAAGTGAAGAAAAACAGCTTCGGACATGACATATATGACGGCTTTGGCACAGTGTACGATCGTGAAGGCAACATCATGTATAGCGGCAACTGGCACGAACACGCAAAGCACGGTGACGGTGAAATGTATGTGAACGGTCGCTTGCAATTTAAAGGAACGTTTAAAAAAGGAAAAAAAGAAGGGTTCGGTCGCACGTATTTTGACGACGGCTCTGTGCAATACGAAGGACAGTTCATTAACGATCAATATAGTGGGGAAGGGACGCTTTATTATCCAGCGACGTTTTTAGCAGAATTTGCAGATGTGCGCCAAAAGCATCAATACGAGGAGCGCCCATTTTTCCGCGGCATTTTTTTACAAGGCATGAAAAAAGGGCAAGGCGAGCAGTTTTATCCGTCTGGTGCGCGTCAGCATCAAGGCGAATTTTTATGGAATGAGCTATCTGGTCTTGTAACGAGCTATTACGATATCGATGTTGCAGCACCCGATACAATTCAGTACGAAGGCTATTGCTTTGATAGTAAGCGCCACGGGAAAGGAAAGTTTTACAACGAAGCGGGCGAGCTCATTTATGACGGGGCGTTTCGTGACAATGCGATGACCGGCGTTGGCGAGCAATACGAAAACAGTGTGCTTGTGTATAAAGGCGAGTTTGTTAATGGTGTGCGTCATGGTCGCGGCGAAGCGTATCGTGACGGCAAAGTCATTTATAGCGGCGAGTTTGCAAATGGTGAACGAATGCGCATTACCGCAGAAGTTCAGACGCAAATTGAAGCGCTTCAGCAACAGCTCGATTCACTCGTCGGGTTACCAAACGCCAAACGCGAGCTACGTCATTTAATTAACTTCATTAAAATACAAGGAATGCGCGTCGATCACGGTTTAGCGAGCGTGAAAATGACGTATCACCTCGTATTTACGGGCAACCCAGGTACAGGGAAAACGACCGTCGCGCGCATTATCGGTCGCATTTATAAGCTGCTCGGTGTACTATCGAGCGGTCACTTCGTCGAAACGGATCGTGCAGGGCTCGTTGCAGGATACGTCGGACAAACGGCATTAAAAGTGCAAGACGTTGTGAAAAAAGCAACAGGTGGCGTGTTGTTTATCGATGAAGCATACGCGCTCGTGCAAGATGATAAAGATGTGTTTGGGAAGGAAGCAATCGATAGCTTATTAAAGGCGATGGAAGATTTACGTGATGAGCTTGTTATTATCGTCGCAGGCTATGAGCATTTAATGGAGCGCTTTTTACAGGCGAACCCAGGCTTTAAGTCGCGCTTTAATCATTTCGTGGCGTTTGAAAACTTTACGACTGATGAACTTGTGGCGATTTTTGAGCAGCTATGTGAAAAGCATGATTACGTGTATGACGAGGCGTTTGCGGAGGCGATTTATGCGCAGCTGCATGCATTGCCTGTTGAAACGTTGCCGAACTTTTCGAACGGCCGCTACATTCGCAACGTTTTTGAAAAGCTCGCAACGCTGCAAGCCAATCGCTTAGCAGAGCAAGCTATTGTGACGAAAGAGGAGCTACAGCGTTTAACGATGGCCGACTTTGAAGCAGGGATGCGCGATCAATTATTTGAAAAAACGTTCTAACTTGTCGATATATCGATGGAGCAATGTAAAAGGTAAGGTGTAAATTATGAAGTTTCTTAGTTTAGTCATAAGCATATGCTGCTTCATCTCGGCATTTTTAGTCGCTATGTTTCAGCTGCTGCTGCAAATTGACGGCTACATGTACGTTTATGCGCAAGTACTTGCATTTATCGGAGCAATCGGTGCATTTTTAGCGAAGGAAAATGTTGGCTTCGTCTTAAATATTAGCATTATTGCTGTGATTGCATTCGTATGGTTCGCTGCTGATTATTTATTTTTCTTTTAAACGGAATAAACGCGCAGTGACGGGTATTCTAAGCAGTGGAGCTGTCCGCCGAGTGATGAGCCGCCGTCAATGCCGATAATGCGATTTTGCCCGAAGTATACGTCGCTATTGTACGGATCGTCGTGCAGTCGCGGTGTCGTCGTATGACCGAAAATGACGAGCTTGTCGCCTGCATAATGTTTGAAAAAGGCATCGCGACTCCAAAGTAGCGTTCGCTTACTCATCGTGTGAAGCGGCTCATACTCGGTAATGCCCGCGTGTACAAATACAACGTCATCAACTGCGTAATAAAGCGGCAATGTCGGAATCCAGCGTAATAGGCGCTCGATTCCGGCATTTTTTTGTTTAGTCGGCGTCGCGTTTAGCCCGTAGCTTGCAAGCGTCGCATCGCCGCGGCAGCGCCCGACCCAATGCTCCCACAATTCGGGATGGTCATACGTATACGCTGCATGCATGATTGCTTCGTGGTTGCCACTAAGTACAATCGCACCGTCGCGCTGTAGCTGCATAATAAGCTCGATAACGTCTCGGCTTTTTGGCCCGCGGTCGATGTAGTCACCAAGCAGGATGAGCTGGTCTTTTTTTGCATCGTAGCCTGCAAGCTCTAGTAGCACGCAAAGCTCGTCGTATTGTCCGTGAATGTCGCTGATGGCTAAATGTCGTTTCATATGAAAGACCTCCTATACATAATAAAGTTGCTCTTCACGTTCGAGGTAGGCTTTCCGCGGGCGTGATTCGAGCCTGTAGTCTCTCACTCACGCTTTTCCCGCAGGAGTCCGCCTCGCGTTACGAGCAACAACTCGCATGTCCATTTTAACGCAAAAAGGAGATGCACGAACGTCATATTGACTGTTGGTGCATCTCCTCTGTATAAATTATTGTACTTTCTCTAACGCCTGTGCAAAGTCTGCGATTAAGTCGTCAATGTTTTCTAAGCCGACTGACATGCGCAGTAAGCCGTCCGTAATGCCACGTTTTGCGCGTTCTTCAGGCTCCATCGCGGCATGGCTCATTTTCGCTGGGTACGATAAAATTGACTCGACACCGCCAAGACTTACGGCGAATACTGGAATTGTCGTCGCTTCGGCAAATGCTTTTGCTGCTGCGTAGTCTTTTAAGCGGAACGATAATACCGCACCAGGTGATGTACACTGGCTATTGTGAATGTCGTAGCCTGGGTGAGACGGTAGACCAGGGTAGTACACGTATTCCACTTTTTCGTGTGCGTCAAGGAATGCCGCAAGCTTTTGTGCGCCCTTCGTTTCTGCCTCAAAGCGTACGCCCATCGTTTTAATGTTTTGGATTAATGTATAACAGTCTTGTACGCCAAGCGCTGTACCACATGAATTTTGAATTGTGTAGATTTCTTGTGCAAGCTGAGCGTCGTTCGTTGCGACAACACCTGCGATAATGTCTGAGTGCCCTGATAAAAACTTCGTCGCTGAATGAATGACAACATCGACACCCATATCGATTGTGCGCTGGTGAATCGGCGTCATAAACGTGTTATCTAAAAACGTTTTTAAGTTGTGCTTTTTCGCAATTGCGACAACCGCGCGAATGTCGGTAATTTTTAATGTCGGGTTTGATGGTGTTTCGATAAATAAAACTTTCGTGTTTGGCTGAATCGCTGCTTCTACAGCTGCTAAATCAGCGCAATCAACGAACGTATGCGTAATGCCGTAGCGTGGTAATAGCTTCGTTACTAAACGGTATGTGCCACCGTAAACGTCCTCGGTAATGACGATGTGATCGCCTTGAGAAAGCGTCATAAGTGGTGCTGTTACCGCTGCGATACCTGAAGCGAATGCGTAGCCGTACTGCGCGCCTTCAAGCTCTGCTACTAATTTTTCAAGCGCCGCACGTGTCGGGTTACCAGAGCGGGCGTAGTCGTATTCGCCAAACTCATCGATTGATTCTTGGTGGAACGTTGACGACATGTACATTGGCACGTTGACAGCACCTTTTTTGTCGCTGTAGCCTTCACGAATCGCACCGTGAATGAGTGCTGTTTCGATATGATTGCCCATGCTTACACCTCCGAACGAAGCTTGTCGAATGTTTGACGTAAATCTGCCACTAAGTCTTCTGCATCTTCTAAACCGACAGAGAAGCGTAGTAGACGGTTACAAACGCCGCGCTCTACACGTTCTTCATATGGCATATCCGCGTGTGTTTGCGTCGCTGGGTATGTGATGAAGCTTTCGACACCGCCAAGGCTTTCTGCAAACGTAATGAGCTGAATGTTGCGTAAAAATGGGTCAACTAGCTTTTCGTCTGTTACGCGGAACGATAACATGCCGCCTTTACCTGTGTACAGTACGTCTGTTACAAGCTCTTCTTCTTCTAAATACGCCGCTACGGCTTTTGCATTTTTGTCGTGCTGTTTTAAACGTAAGTGAAGCGTTTTAAGTCCGCGAATAACTAACCAAGAATCAAGCGGTGATAATACCATGCCGATGCCGTTATGTAAGTAGAATAAGCGCTCACATAAAGCTTGCCCTTTTGCGACAACAAGACCTGCTAATACGTCGTTATGCCCACCGATATATTTCGTCGCTGAGTGAATCACGATGTCTGCACCTGATTCGATTGGACGCTGGAAGTACGGTGTATAGAATGTGTTGTCCACGATTAATAATGCATCGTTTTCTTTGGCAAGCGTCGCAAATTGCGCTAACTCGAACTCTTGCATTAATGGATTCGTTGGCGTTTCGATGAAGATGGCTTTCGTGTTTTCTGTAATCAGCGCTGCAACAGCTTCGCGCGATTCGAATTTTGAGTAAATTGTGCGAATGTTGTACATTTCAGCAAAATGCTTAAATAAACGGTACGTGCCGCCGTATAAGTCATCAGGGCAAATAATTTCATCGCCTGGCTTAAATAACGACATGACAAGCTGAATGGCTGCCATACCAGAACTGCATGCATAGCCTTGGTCGCCGCCTTCTAAATCCGCGATGCCTTCTTCTAAAATGGCGCGTGTTGGGTTTTTCGTACGTGTATAGTCATAACCAGTCGATTCACCGATACCGGTATGTTTGTAAGCTGTTGAGAAATAAACAGGAGGGTTCACTGCGCCTGTTTTTGGATCTGATAAATTACCAAGCTGCACTAGCTTTGTTTCGATTGAACGTGTCATACGATTGTTTCACTCTTTTCTGTCAGTAGTAGATGAAAGGTTCTAATTACCGGTAATATTCCGAAAATTAAATGAACATTTCTAATAATTTACCATTGAACGACCTTTCATACAAGGTTTTCCGAGTAAAAGCGTAGAATTTATATACGACACATGAAAATAAAACGTACGCGAAATAACGTATAATGGAAAAGAGATGAAGTGTAATGTTGGAGGGAGTTATACATGAAAACAAAAACGAAGGCGCGGCTGCCAAAGCAAATCGCCGCTGTGCTGCTTTTAATGGTAGGAATGACGAGTGCCTACATCTTTTTATTTTCGTTTTGGCAGCAGCTTAGTGAGCTACCGCAAATGGAGCAAGTTGTCGTCGCAGCTGCACAAGAACCGGAAAAAGAAATCGTCGTGCAAACGTTAGGCTTTGATGTTGAAGTGCCACCGCAGCACATTATCGTGTATGAGGAAGCGGCGAAAGCGTATAACATTCCGTGGACGTTGCTTGCAGCGCATCACCGCGTCGAAACGGTCTTTTCCACAGAAGCGACAGACGTATCAAGCGCAGGTGCAGAAGGGCCGTTTCAATTTATGCCATGTACATTCGCTGGCTGGGATCATCCGACGTGCAGCGGCAAAGGGCAAGGCAGCATTCCCATCGCTGAGAAAACGAATGTAGATGTCATTGCGCGTTACGGTGGCTACGGTGTCGATGGTAATGAAGACGGCGTTGCGAACCCGTTTCATTTTGTCGATGCAGCATATAGCGCGGCTCATTATTTAGCAGCATCAGGCGCGGTAGAAGGGCAGTATGAGAAGGCTATTTTTACATACAATCATAGCAGCCGCTACGTCGAGGATGTGTTGCATTATTTTAAGCTGTACGAGGATCATCGCAAAAAGCTAGAGGCGAACGCCGCACAATACAAATGAAGAAAGGGTGTACAAACGTCAACGTTGACATTTGTACACCCTTTTCCTATTTAATGCGACGCGCTACGACCTAATGCTTTTAGTACGAAGCTTACGACTAAAATTAACACGATTGCTCCGATTAAAGCAGGTGCGATGTAGAAATCACTTACTTGTGGACCCCATGCACCGAGTAACGTTCCACCAACCCACGAACCGATAATACCTGCAATGATGTTACCGATAATGCCGCCTGGAATGTCCTTACCTAAAATGACACCAGCTAACCAACCTAAAATCCCACCAATGATTAAATACCAAATAAAGCTAATCATAATAATCCAACTCCCTTTGTGTAAAGTTAATAAAATTATTAGTGCGTCTAGTTGTTTATATCCTCACAGGGGAAATGTTAAACATGTTTATGCTGGGTGGGGATGAAAAATAAGTCTATTTAACTACTGTGCCAAGCGTGTTTGTAAAATGTGTAAGCGCCCACGCATGCCCTTGCTCGTTAAAGCTTGCGACCGCTTTTTCATGCACGACAATCGAAAATCCTAAATTGTACGCATCGACCGCCGTATGTAGCACGCAAATATCCGTACAAACACCAACTAAATGCACTTCATTAATGCCACGCTCACGCAGTTTTTGCGCTAAATTCGTGCCTGCGAAGCTGCTGTAGCGCGTTTTATCCATATAGTATACGTTTGGCAAGTGCTGAATGTTTTCATATAAAGGTTGAATCGCACCGTATAAATCGCGACCGCTCGTGCCTGCAATGTTGTGTGGCGGGAACAACGTCGTTTCAGGGTGATATGGATCGTTTTCTGCGTGCAAGTCACACGCAAAAACGATAAATTGTTCTTCCTTTACAAATGTCTCAATTAATTGTGCGATGGGGAGTTCTAGCTTTTGCCCAGGCTCACCGCACGTTAGCTTGCCATTTGGTGCAACGAAATCGACTGTGTAGTCAATAACAAGTAACGCTTTTTTCATTAAAATCATCCTTTCTTCTATTGCATAGTATGAGTATAGCATGAATGATGAATGAATCGCTTTGTAACAATTAAGTTGCACGAAGTACAAAAAAATAGATTTAAGAACATAAAAGTGTTGAAAAATATTAAAATCGAGAATATAATGAGTGTAGAAATTGAAGGAGGTGTCTGGTATGAATATGGCACAGATGAGAAAGTTAGATAAACATGCGTGGATTTTTGCGGGGGTGCATACGTTAATTATGCTAAACGTAGCGATTGACATGATCGTGTTAGCATCATAATAAAGAATTAAGAGGAGGAATTATACGTGTATAGGTTGTAAAGCTCAAGTTGCTGACGTTGGTGCGTCGAGGCAATTTGAGCTTTTATTATGGTGAAATTAAGTTTTTATGGGATGCAAAGGTGCTGTGACTACGTAAAAATAACAAAAAAGGTTTTCTGAAAAAGCAAGTTCGAAATTTTGAACAAATTGTTCGAATCGTCAGTAAATGCAGTGAATTTCTTTTTGTATCAATAATGTAAGCGTATTCATTTATTTTTTATTTTTTAAATTGTTTAAATAATTCAAAAAATAGTGTTGACGCACATCGCCTTTTCATACTATGATTACAACAATTTAACACGCAATTTGCTCGACATAAAGCAGATGCGGCAGAAAGCCATATTCAAATTACCGTTGACTTAAGCGAGTAAGTTTGACACTGGAGAGTAACGTTTAAATCAACAAATCGTCAGCGTAGAGCTGCAAGAAGTATCGGGGGCAAGCAAAGTTATGAGAAGTGATATGATTAAAGTTGGGGTAGATCGTGCTCCTCACCGTAGTCTTTTATACGCTACAGGTAAAGTAAAAGCAAAAGATTTAGGCAAACCATTTATCGGGGTTTGTAACTCATATATTGATATTATTCCAGGGCATGTGCATTTACGTCAGTTTGCAGATGTTGTAAAGGAAGCAATTATCGAAGCAGGCGGTATTCCGTTTGAGTTCAATACGATTGGTGTAGATGACGGCATCGCGATGGGTCACATCGGCATGCGCTATTCATTACCATCACGCGAGCTTATTGCGGACTCAGCAGAAACAGTAATTAACGCACACTGGTTTGACGGTGTATTCTACATTCCAAACTGTGACAAAATTACACCAGGGATGTTAATGGCAGCAGTTCGTACAAACGTGCCATCTGTATTCGTATCAGGCGGTCCAATGGAAGCTGGTACGTCAGCATCAGGCAAACAATTATCATTAACGAGCGTATTCGAAGGCGTTGGCGCACATAAAGCCGGTAAAATGTCAGACGAAGAGCTACTTGATATTGAAAACAACGCATGTCCAACATGTGGTTCATGCTCAGGGATGTTCACAGCGAACTCAATGAACTGTTTAATGGAAATGCTTGGAGTAGCTTTACCAGGAAACGGGACAATCGTTGCAACGAGCGAGGAGCGTCACCAATTAATTAAAGACGCGGCGAAACATTTAATTCGCATGATCGAAGAAGATGTAAAACCACGCGACATCATTACTAAAGAAGCGATTGACGATGCATTTGCACTTGATATGGCAATGGGTGGCTCTACAAACACTGTACTGCACACATTAGCGATTGCAAACGAAGCGGAAATCGATTACAAAATTGAAGAAATTAATAAAGTAGCAGAGCGTGTACCGTACTTAGCGAAAATCATGCCTGCATCAGACTTATCAATGGATGATATTAATAAAGCTGGTGGTGTACAAGCAATCATTAACGAGCTTGCATCAATTCCAGGTGCAATTCATCCGAACCGTCCAACGATTGCAGGTGTAACGATGGGCGAGCTTGTAAAAGATTATGCAATCACGAATGATAAAGTAATCCGCACAAAAGAAAACCCACATAGCCCAGTCGGCGGTTTATCGGTGTTATTCGGTAACATCGCACCAGAAGGCTCTGTTATTAAAGTAGGTGCTGTTGATCCTTCTATTAAAGTATTTGAAGGGGAAGCAATCGTCTTCAACTCACAAGAAGAAGCACAGCAAGCGATCGATGAAGGCATCGTACAAGCAGGACACGTAGTTGTTATTCGCTACGAAGGGCCAAAAGGTGGTCCTGGTATGCCAGAAATGCTTGCACCGACGTCAGCAATTCAAGGTCGCGGGCTAGGAACGAAAGTCGCGCTTATTACAGACGGTCGTTTCTCAGGTGCATCACGCGGTATTTCAATTGGACATATTTCACCAGAAGCAGCAGAAGGTGGTCCGATTGCTTGCGTACAAAACGGCGATAAAATTATTATCGATTTACCAAGCCGTACAATTAACTTACAAGTATCGGATGAGGAATTAGTGAAGCGTGCTGAAAGCTTACCGGTGTTTGAACCAAAAATTAAACGTGGCTGGTTAGCGCGTTATTCAAAACTTGTAACGAATGCTTCTCAAGGCGGCGTTATGAAAATTTAGTTTGACAAATAGATAAGATAAATCGTTGATGAGGTTAAAGGATTTAGAGACTTGCATTTACCAGAGAGCCGAGCGTGCTGGAAGCCGGCGATGCAACTAAATCCGACATCCCCTCGGAGTGGATTATTAAACGCGTACGCTATTAGATAATCCCGGGCATTGTTCAAAATGCTCGTTATTAATGAATCGTAGAAGTAGTATTACTATTTCATCGTTTACGATTCCTGAGGTAGCATAATGCTACAAATAAGGGTGGTACCACATACCCATCAAGCTAAGCACATCAATACCCCCAACGTGAAAAAAACGCTATTCTTTTTGTAACATCAATCGTTTACAAGAAAGGATGGTGTTTTTGATGAATCGAATCCTATCGA
>JAXJTE010000050.1:0-9565 GCA_036309765.1 Caryophanon sp.
CTACAACACAGGCATTGATTTATACAAGCTGATCGACACAGCAAACGATGTTATCGCACCGCTTATGCAGCAGCCGCAAGAAATTACAGGTGGTAGTTTAGTGCTCGGTCACGCCGGTGTTTACTCAAGCTTCTTATTGCACGCACAAAAGGCGGCGAAACAGTTCGGTGTAGACGAGCGCGACGTATTAATGAAAATTGGTGAATTAAAAGCAGTTGGTGGACAAGAAGATTTAATTTATGAAGTGGCACAGTCACTCGTAAAGGCGTAGTTTTTTCCCCTCCCAGGAAAAACAGCGCAAACGAAAAAGGAGGGCATCGCAATGCAGATTCAGTACGTAGACGCATGTAATTTACAACAATTCCAACAGGACGCACCAGCCGTTTCGATGGCACTTGGTTATTTTGATGGGGTGCATGTCGGGCATCAGCACGTCATTCACGCAGCGAAAGAGCAGGCGAACAAACGTGGTGTAAAGCTGGCGGTGCTCTCCTTTTTCCCACATCCAAAAAGCGTGCTTCAACCCCAGCACGAAGTACACTATTTAGAGCCGATCCATCAAAAGGCGGCGAAGCTCGAAAAATTAGGCGTAGACATTTTTTATGTCGTACAATTCACGAAGGCGCTTGCCTCGCTATCCCCTGAGGCGTTTTTAGACGGCTATGTGCGTGGATTGAACGCCGTGCATGTCGTGTGTGGCTTTGACTATACGTACGGTCATCGTGCAAGTGGTACGGTGGAGGACTTAGCCGTTTATGCGGCCACGCAGCAAATGGGCTGTACGATCGTCAATGAACATATATGGCATGCACAAAAAGTAAGCTCGACACGCATTCGTCATTGCTTACAAAACGGAAACTTGCGCGCATTGCCGCAGTTGCTCGGTACGTATTACACAACGGAATATTGCCAAACGACAGGTGTTTTGCCATATTACACGCTGCCAAAAAGAGGGCACTATCATATTTTGCTCGACACCGGTGACGCATTGATTCCGTGTATGGCGACCGTGCGATGCGGACAGCACGTTCAACTACACTGTGATGCACGCGATATACCCCAACGCGTGAACATTCAGTGGATTGATTCCGCGCAAGCTATGCAAGCTTATGCATAACCCACCCTTTCGTAAAATATAATCGATTTAGCAAGTGGCAGAACGTTCCCCTCGTTCTGCCTTTTAGCATCATTACAATAGAAAAGGATGAAATCATATGTCAATTCAAAAAGTGTTAGTTGCAAACCGCGGCGAAATTGCGATTCGTGTATTTCGCGCGTTAACAGAAATGAAGATGAACACCGTGGCGATTTACTCAAAGGAAGATAGCGGCTCGTACCATCGTTATAAAGCAGATGAAGCGTACTTAGTCGGCGAGGGTAAAAAGCCGATCGACGCGTATTTAGATATTGAAGGCATTATCGCGATTGCAAAAGCTTGTGGCGCTGATGCGATTCACCCAGGCTACGGCTTTTTATCGGAAAATTTACAGTTTTGCAAGCGCTGTGAAGAGGAAGGAATTGTATTCATCGGCCCGACGTCAACGCATCTTGATATGTTTGGCGATAAAGTAAAGGCGCGTACGCAGGCAGTTAACGCAAATATTCCAGTCATTCCTGGTACGGACGGTCCGGTTGCAAATGTAGATGAAGTCGCAGCATTTGGGCATACATATGGCTATCCACTTATGATTAAAGCTGCACTCGGTGGCGGTGGACGAGGCATGCGTCTTGTGAAGGAAGAAAGTGAGTTACAAGAGGCGTACGACCGCGCAAAATCAGAAGCGAAGGCAGCATTTGGCTCAGACGAAGTGTACGTTGAAAAGGCGATCATTGAGCCAAAGCATATCGAAGTGCAAATACTCGGTGATACGCACGGCAATATCGTGCATTTATATGAGCGCGATTGCTCGATTCAGCGTCGCCATCAAAAAGTAGTAGAAATTGCGCCGTCTATTTCGATTTCAGACGATTTACGTACGCGCATTTGTGATGCAGCCGTGAAGCTGATGAAAAATGTCGGCTACATTAACGCAGGGACGGTCGAATTTTTAGTCGCAGGCGATGAGTTTTACTTCATTGAGGTGAATCCGCGTATTCAAGTAGAACATACGATTACCGAAATGATTACCGGCATCGACATCGTGCAAACGCAAATTCAAATCGCAGACGGCAAGGAGTTGTTTACGGACATCGGCTTACCGCAGCAAGCAGACATTCCGCTGTTCGGTTATGCGATTCAGTCGCGCGTAACGACCGAGGATCCGCAAAACAACTTTATGCCAGACACAGGAAAGCTGCAAGTGTACCGTAGCTCAGGTGGCTTTGGCGTGCGTTTAGATGCAGGGAACGGCTTCCAAGGGGCAGTTGTGACGCCGTATTACGATTCGCTGCTCGTAAAAATTTCAACGTGGGGCATGACGTTCCAGCAGGCGGCAGAGAAAATGGATCGCAACTTGCGCGAGTTCCGTATTCGCGGTGTAAAAACGAACATTTCATTCCTTGAAAATGTCGTGTCGCACCCGCAGTTTTTAAATGGTGACTTCAATACGAGCTTCATCGATAAAACGTCGGCGCTATTTAACTTTAAGCACCCGCGCAACCGTGGAACGAAGCTGCTTGATTATATTGGCAACGTAACGATCAACGGCTTCCCAGGGGTTGAGACGAAGCAAAAGCCGATTTTCACAAAGCCACGCACGCCGCAAATTGAGCTGCTTACTGAAGTAAATGGCACAAAGCAAATTTTAGATGCACAAGGCGTTGATGGGCTTGTGAAATGGATTCAAGCGCAAGATGACGTATTATTAACAGATACGACGCTGCGTGATGCCCACCAATCACTGCTTGCGACACGTAT
Source organism: Caryophanon sp. (assembly GCA_036309765.1). GTDB lineage: Bacteria > Bacillota > Bacilli > Bacillales_A > Planococcaceae > Caryophanon. The sequence goes on from JAXJTE010000050.1 coordinate 2,858, forward strand.
GCGCACAGCGGACATGCTTGCGGTCGCACCACAAACAGCAAGCGGCATGCACAATTTCTTCTCGCTTGAAATGTGGGGCGGGGCGACGTTTGATGTGGCGTACCGATTCTTAAAGGAAGACCCGTGGGAGCGTTTAACGCAGTTGCGTGCAGCGATTCCGAACGTGTTATTCCAAATGCTTGTGCGCGGGGCGAATGCGGTCGGTTATAAAAACTACCCAGACAACGTCATTCGTGAATTTATTGCGGAATCGGCTGAAGCGGGCATTGATGTGTTCCGAATTTTCGATGCGCTTAACTGGTTGCCATCAATGGACGTGTCGATTCAAGCAGTGCGCGATGCAGGTAAAGTGGCAGAAGTTGCACTTTGTTACACAGGTGACATTTTAAACGATGGGCGCGACAAATATACAGTGGCGTACTACAAAGAAATGGCGCGTGAAATTGAGCAGTCGGGTGCGCACATTTTAGCGATTAAAGATATGGCAGGGTTATTAAAGCCAGAAGCGGCGTATCGTTTAATTAGCGAGTTAAAAGAGACGACGAGCTTGCCGATTCACCTGCATTCACATGATACGAGCGGCAACGGCATTTACACGTATGCACGTGCAATTGAAGCGGGCGTAGACATCGTTGACACAGCGCTCGGTTCGATGTCGGGGTTAACGTCACAGCCGTCTGCAAACTCGCTCGTGTACGCGTTAGACGGGGCGAAACGACAAGTGCGTGCGGATATTGCGCCACTTGAGGAGCTATCGTATTACTACGAGGACGTGCGCAAATATTACGAGCCGTTTGAAAGTGGCATGAACAGCCCGCATTCGGAAGTGTACGTGCACGAAATGCCAGGCGGTCAATATAGTAACTTACAGCAACAAGCAAAAGGTGTCGGCTTAAGCGATCGTTGGGACGAGGTAAAGCGCATGTACAGCCGCGTCAATGCGATGTTTGGCGATATCGTGAAAGTAACGCCGTCATCGAAAGTAGTCGGCGATATGGCATTGTTTATGGTACAAAATGATTTAGATGAAGAAACGGTATTAACGCGCGGTGCGACGCTTGACTTCCCTGCATCGGTGATCGAGCTATTCCAAGGGTACTTAGGGCAACCACATGGCGGCTTCCCGAAAGACTTGCAGCGCGTCATTTTAAAAGACCGTGAAGCGATTACCGTGCGTCCTGGTGAGCTGTTAGAGCCAGTAGACTTAGAGGTAACACAGCAGCTGCTTCAGGAGAAATTCCCGCAGCGTGACGTGACGAAGCGTGATGCGTTAGCACATGCACTGTATGATAAAGTGTTTGAAGAGTACGTAGCAGCTGAAACGCGCTTTGGCAACATCTCAGTGCTTAATACGCCGACGTTTATTTATGGTTTAAAAATTGGTGAGGAAATCGATGTCGAAATCGAGCGCGGCAAAACGTTAATTGTGAAGCTTGTGTCGATTGGTGAGGCGCAGCACGACGGTACACGCGTGTTGTACTTCGAAATGAACGGGCAATCGCGTGAGCTTGTTATTGACGATGTGCACGTTGAGACGAGCGAGCAGGCGGCGCAAAAGGCAGACCCGACGAATCCGAATGAAATTGGAGCGACGATGCCAGGAACGGTGCTAAAAGTTGTCGTATCAAAAGGCAGCCCAGTGAAGCGCGGCGATCACCTACTGATCACAGAAGCGATGAAGATGGAAACGACCGTGCAAGCGCCAACAGATGGTATCGTGAAGGCGATTCATGTGAAGGAAGGTACTGCTATTTCAACGGGTGATTTGTTGTTAGAATTAGAATAGTATAATGAAAAGCTTCCTTAAGTGATTGTTTACTTAAGGAAGCTTTTTAAATGTTGTAATTTACTATAAAATAATGTATATTTTTAACTAGAAATAAATAGTCCTTTAGGCTTCTTTATTGAAAAAAATTTGTTCATTTTAATTAAAAAAGGTTCTTTATTCTCTAAGTGGTAACAATATTTTTGTTTTTATAATACTGTGAAAGCTCTTTGGAGTGAAAAGTAACCTCAAGAGATTGGAGGAAAGTAGATGAAATTTTTTGAACCAGTTATTAAGTTAATGAATCGATTGAAATATGCACAAAAGTTTGCACTAATTGCGATTGTGTTTTTAGCGGTCATTGCCAGTGTGTCGTTCATTTTAATGCAGCGAATGAACAGTGAAATCACGGAAATGGAGCATCGTTACGAGGGGGCAAGCTATAACATTGTCTTAAAGGATGTGTTACAAAATGTGCAAATTCATCGCGGTACGTCAGTGCAGGCGTGGAATGGTCGACAAGAAGCATTGGATAAGCTCGATAGTATTCGTGGAGAAACAGAGCTTGCCTTAATCGCTTTAACGAATCAGCGAGAGCAGCAAACATATGCTTTACATCTTGACGATCAGCTTGAGGAGATTCAGTCGCAATGGCAAGCAATTGTAGCGAAGGAGGATCGCTGGCAAAATAGAGATGAAATCGTAACATTACATACGAATTTAACGACGTTGGTCATTGATACAATGTTACTTGTGAGCAACAATTCCTCGTTACAGCTAGCGCGTTCACCAGAGTCGCAAAATTTAATTACGACGCTGACAAAAACGATGCCAAGTGCGACCGAGCATGCAGGCAATTTACGCTGGCTCGGCTCATCGATTTTAGCTAAAAATGGGGAGATGACAGGGCAGGAGCGCGCTCATTTGTCACAGAAGTTTTATTTAATGCGAAATGATTTTGCGACGGTTAATGCGGATTTGCAGGTGGCATTTAATGACCCTGATATTAAAGCAGCTGTTGAGCCATTATATGAGCAGGTAAGAGCGGAAAGTGCGATCTATGTCACGATGGTCGAGCAGCTACTAAACGGAGAAACAGCGAATGTAACGTCCGCGTCGTTTTTTGAAACAGCAACGAACACAATTAATTTTCAATTTGATTTATATAGCGTATCCCTTACGCATCTGACAACGTTAATGGAGCAGCAGTTAGCAGAGCTGAAAGCAAATCGCATTATGCTTATTATAATTGAGACGATATTAGTGTTGATGGCGACGTATTTATTTACGGGCTTTTACATTGGTATTAAACGTTCGATTACGGCGATTGAAGAAGCGGCGACAGCCATTTCAGATGGTGATTTAACGACATCGATTCAACTGAATACGAAGGACGAAATGCTTAAAGTGGAGCAGGCGTTTAACAAAATGACGGTAGGGTTGCAAAGGCTTGTGAATGAAATTTCTGCAAGTTCACAATATGTAACCGCCTCGAGTGAAGAGTTACACGTCGGCGTTGAGGAGACAACGAACTCTATTGCGCACGTAGCTGAAATGATGAACGATGTATCAGAAGGTGCGAACGACCAAACGATGCAACTGCGAAAAAGTGAGGATGCACTGCTGCATATGACGAACGACGTGACACAAATTGTGACAAACAGTGAGGATGTCGCACAGCTTGCATTGACGACGATGACGCTCGCTAATGATGGCAATGATGTGATGCAACAGTCATCAACACAAATGAATACAATTCAAAAAAGCGTGGAGACGACGCAGCATATGATTGAAGCACTGCACGCACGCTCTGAGCAAATTACGCATATTTTACAGCTCATTACAGGTGTGGCAGAGCAGACGAATTTATTATCGCTGAATGCGTCGATTGAAGCGGCACGCGCAGGAGAATATGGTAAAGGATTTGCGGTCGTTGCAGATGAAGTCGGCAAGCTTGCCTCTGAAGCACGTAATGCGGCACATGAAGTAAGTACGCTCGTGCAAGGCATTCAAACAGATACGACAGCTTCTGTACAGCTAATGGATGATGTGACGACACAAGTGCGCACAGGTATGGATTTATCTGCGACGACTGCACAAAAGTTTGAGTATATCGTCGGCAGTATGGAGCAGCTATCAGAGCAAATTAACGGCATCATTGCGAACTCATCGCAAATTGCTAATAGTACAGAGCATGTCGTAACCGCGATTGATGCGATGAAAGTCATTTCGACTAAAAATATGGCGACCTCGACAGAAGTGGCATCAGCGACAGAGCAGCAAAACGCCTCGATGGAAGAAATTGCAGCATCTGCGACCGAGCTGGCGATGATGGCCGAAACGTTACAAACATTAATTCAACGTTTCAAAGTATAATGAAAAAGTGTCTGAGCGAAATTCGGCTCAGACACTTTTTTTAAAGCATGCGTTGTTGGGCGACATATACTTCGACTCGCTCATATTGTGCATCGCCACGCACTAATTCATAAAAATAGGTACGCTCCTTGCCATCATCGCGCAGCATATGGAAATGTAGCTGAAGCGTGCCGTCTACAATGTCAAACGTTGCTTCCACTTCGGCAGTCGCATGCACGACGACATATGTTTCGTCACCATGCGTAATAAGCTGTACCGGTTCATTTGTGACGAGCTTGTCCGCAGAAGCTGGCAATGCATCGATGACATTTAGTTGAAGCGGCTGTGATGCACATGCGCTTAAGCAGCACAGCACAAATAATAATACGAGTAGTTGCTTTTTCATAAAAAACGCCCCCTTTGTATGTAGTATAAACAAAGGGGGCGTCGTTGTGTTAAAATGCGTCGGTTAATATCGTTAATTTTTCTTTGGCAGGTGTGCGTTCCATCGCAGCAGGGACATGTGCGGGATAGCCAGCTTGAATGACGCCGACAATTTTCTCACCTAGTGTTACGCCAATTGCTTCACGTAGCACCGGATTGTAAATGTGCTTATTCGTATTCCAAAGCGTGCCGATGCCTTGCTCCCACGCGGCTAGCTGGAAATTTTGAATGAGTGCGCTCACCGCCGCAAAATCTTCTTCACGAATTTGTGGGCGTGGGTCTTCTTGTTGCACGACGACAACGTATGCCGGAATCGATAGCCAATGCGCAATTTTAGCTTCCTTCATCGGCACCGCATCTTTTCCTTTTAGCGATTCCTCCTCTAAAATACGAACGAATGATGTGCGTGCATCACCTGTAATGATGATGAAGCGCCACGGCTCGCGCATTTTATGGTTCGGCGCCCACACGGCAACGTCTAATAGCTGCTCAAGCGTCTCTAGTGGAATCGCATCTGGCTTAAATTTTTTAATTGTGCGGCGCTCGAAAATGGCGCGTTGTACAGGGAATTGTTCAGTCATGATGTAGCCTCCTTTTGTCTTGACCATATTGTACCGCGTGTCAAATGCAATAAGAAAGAAAATTTTGGATAAACACTAAACTTTTACGCCGTTTCTCCGTCATATAAAGAGTAGAAAGGAAGGTGAAGAAAATGAAACGTCTTATGATCAGTACGTTTTTCTTCGTAATCGCATGTTTAGCTATACATACGAGTTCAGCACAAGCAGCTGACACAACACTTTATCACATGCAACAAAAAGCATATGTGTACGCACAAATGGACGCTAGCACGAAAGCAACGGGCTCTCTACAAGCAAGCGCTCGATTTTATGCACAGCCCGCTTCTGATGGGTGGTTATACGTGCCGAATAAAAAAGGGTACGTGCAAGTCGAATATGCACAACCGTTAAACGGTGAGTATGTCGTTGTCAATGCAGAAAATATCGTATTGTATAAAGCCGCAACGAAATCCAGTCAAAAATTGAGTAGCGTCATCTCACAAAGTGTGGCAATTCGTTACAATGACGTGGCAGCAGGTTGGTCACTCGTAAGTTATAATGGTACGTTTGGTTACATGCCGACGAGCGTTTTAGCAGCGCCGACTGTAACGGAAACAAAAGTATATGTAACAGACGCTGAGCTGCGCAACAAGCCGACAAAAAGCGCACCGGTTATGGCGATGATTCCTGCCGACGTGGAGCTACAAGTGTACACGAGCTTTTTAGGCTGGTCATTTATCGCAAATGATACGTATAGCGGCTACGTGAAAACGGCGGACATTACCGACAACACGCCAGCGCCCGTAATGAAAAAAATCGCGTTAACGTTCGATGACGGCCCACATAAAAAGGTGACGCCACAAGTATTGGCGACGTTGAAACAATACGACGCGAAAGCAACATTTTTCGTGATCGGTGAAGAAGCAGAGCGCAATGCGGCGATATTGAAGCAAGCTGCAAGCGAAGGGCATCAAATCGGCAACCATAGCTTCTCACATGATCGTTTATCGACGTTAAGCATTCGTGCGGTCATTGCCGACTTAGAAAAAACGAACGCCGTCATTCAGCGCATTACGGGCACGAAGCCAACTGTGTACCGTCCACCATTTGGCGCGATTACACAGCAAATGCGTACGTCGATTTCGATGCCGCCGATTTTATGGTCGCTCGATACGCTTGATTGGAAGCATCGCAATGCCGACAAAACAGTGGACGTCATTACAAACGGTGCAAAAGACGGAGCAATTGTGTTAATGCACGATATTCACCAACCAACAGCCGATGCATTACCGCGCGTGCTAGAAGTGTTACAAGCACAAGGGTATACATTTGTGACGATTGACGAGCTATAAACGAACAAAACCGAGTGCCTACGCTGGCGCTCGGTTTTGTTTTACTTTAGTTTACTCTCAATCCAGCCGCGGCGCTTTTCTAAAAACTCTGGTAACATAAGCGGAATCGCATCGAAGTCCGACGTATCAATTGGCTCTTTCGTGAAGTTTGTGTACTCCGTCGCAATTTCAATAAGCAAGCTGTTTGGCTCGCGGTAATAAATCGACTGGAAAAATTCGCGGTCTTTAATGC
>JAXJTE010000051.1:0-9561 GCA_036309765.1 Caryophanon sp.
AAAAGTCTGCAAGTTCGTTATGAAACTTTGCGTTATTCATCTTAATTGAACCGCCGTATACGGATCCGTACGTACGGTGGTGTGAGAGGTCGGGAGTTAATCACTCCCTCCTACTCGATTGCCTGATTCTGTATCAAATACGAATTTACCAACGATTGCGGCTAAAATACCGCCGACGATTGGTGCAACGATGAATACCCAAAGCTGCGTTAATGCCTCGCCGCCTGCAAATAATGCTGGACCGAAACTACGTGCAGGGTTAACCGATGTTCCTGTTAACGGAATACCTAATAAGTGGATTAATACAAGCGTTAAACCGATTACTAAGCCAGCTAAGCTTGCATTGCCTTGTTTACCTGTTACAACGATAATGACTAATACGAATACGAAAGTTAAAATAAGTTCTACGACAAACGCGCCGCCCATACCAAGTGCCCCAAAGCTATTTTGCCCGAAGTTTGTTGTCGGTAAGCTTGATTGCACAAGGAAGTAATAAAGTGTTAGTGAAGCAAGCACTGCTCCAATTAATTGTCCAACGATGTATAAGCCAAGCTCTGTTGCGTTAATACGCTTGTTGACAAACATCGCGATGGATACAGCTGGGTTTACGTGACAGCCTGACACGGTGCCGATACAATACGCCATTGCAACGATTGATAAACCGAACGCCATTGAAATACCTAAAATGCCAACGCCTTCAATGCCTCCACCAAGTACGGCTGTTCCTGTACCGAATAATACAAGCACGAACGTACCGATGATTTCTGCGATCATTTTGTTCATATGATCATCTCCTATTTTTATTAAATGTAATACATTTACACATTTTACCTGAATTTGAAACGAATATAAACAGCAAAACGAAAATTATTTTGTGAAGATGATATTTTTGGCTTAAAGGGACGTTACATTTTTAATTTATTCAATAGCATGCTCATACGATTGTTCGACGTGTTCAATTTGGTAGCGATTAAAAATATCATGAATGGCAAATAAAATATCTTGGCGTACCGCTAAATGAGTAGCTGTTGAATCCGTTGTGACGAAAAAGCGGACGAGCAGGCGAAACGACGTCGGGCGGTATTGATCAATAAATACGTGTACAACATCTTTTTCCGTTTGCGCATGCAGCATAATTTGTTCATGAATTTCCTCACAAGCTATACGGAGCACCGATTCTTCATTCGTCGTCGCGACATACAAATACATTTCCGTCTTCATTTTCGTGCGCTTGCTGTAATTGTAAATGGGACGGTTCATTAAATACGCATTTGGCACGTACACACTGCCTTTTTCACCAGCATTAATGAGCGTGCTGCGTAAGTTAATATCTTCTACGACACCGTCTAGCTTTTGATCGTCGGTCGCAATCCAATCGCCTACTTGAAACGGTTTATCAAGCCCGACCGATAAGCCACCAAAAATATGTGACGATGTATCGCGCACACCGAATGCAAGGGCAACACCGGTCAATCCAATCCCGGTTAAAAAGCCGTTAATGTTAAAGTTCCATAGAGCGGCGATGCTAAATACGCCGATGCCGACAACTGTCGCTTTAATGATGCGCAGTAAGTAAGGCGCCAACACTTCCTCGCGCTCCTCATGAAACGGAAGCTTTACTGGATGAAGCGTGTAATAGGATAGTAAATCGTATACCCCTTTAAAAACAAAGAAAAACATTAACGAATAAAAGGCACTTTCAATCATCGGAATGTTGAGTAGCCATACTTCGACTAAATACGACGCGGCCGCAAAAAATGAAGCGACAAATAGCGCGTGGCGGAACATGCGGCTAAAATGCTTCGACAGCGCCGCAAAAAATGGCTGGTTATGTGCTTCAAATGATTGTGTGAGCCGTGCAAACAGTGGTTTTAATATGTATTGCTGCACCGCAAACGTCAGTAGCACGATGACGAGTGCCACGACGCCATCTGTCCACGTCGGATCAGTCATGTTCGGTATAAGCCAGCGAATGGACTGTAGCATAAAAAATTCTCCTTTCAAACGAATCGCTTCTAAGACGTACAATAGCACAAATAAGTTCTAACTTGTAGACAGTGAAGAGAAGCTAAGTAATCAGAAAAATCTTTCAACAGACTTTGGAGAAACTTGTACAGTATAATAACTTCATTCATTCGACGCGTTAAAGCGTCAAAGTTAGGGAGGGTTTTGTATGCAACAGCAAGCGTTACAAAAAATATCGCCGTTTGAAGCATTTTCTGTCTTTTTAAGTACGATCGTCATCATTTTATCGACGTTGATTTTTGCAGAAGCGGCACCGCATGTCGGGCTATTGTTTGCGATGGTCGCACTCATTTTGTACGGTGTGCTCAAAAAGTGCAGCATGGATGATTTACAGCAGGCGATGGTGAACGGGGCAACGAGCAGTTTACCTGCGATGTATTTATTCTTTTTAATCGGAGTGTTAGTCGCAACGTTTATGTACGGCGGCGTTATTCCGACACTTATTTATGCAGGCTTTTCGATTGTGAGCGGCTCGTTTTACTTCACGATTGTATTTATCGTCTGTGCAATTGTCGGAGTGGCAATTGGTTCGTCACTGACGACGGTTGCGACGCTCGGCATTGCGTTTATTGCGATTGCAGGCTCGCTTGATTTATCACTTGCGATGACAGCAGGTGCAATCGTATCAGGCGCGTTTTTTGGCGATAAAATGTCACCGATTTCGGATACGACGATTTTAGCGGCATCAACGGTAGACCAAGATTTATTTACACATATTAAAACGATGATGGCGACGACGATTCCAGCGTTCATCATTTCAGTCATTGTGTTTAGCGTATTATCACCGAAAGAAGCGGCCATTCCGCAAGAGCAGCTAACGGCGATGAAGGATGCGCTACTAGCGACGAATTTAGTGCAGTGGTGGGCCGTGCTACCGTTAGCTGTACTCGTTGTGCTGGCATTGTTAAAAGTAAAAGCTTTACCGACGCTTGCGATTGTAAGCATCGTTGCGGCGGTGCAAGGGTTTGTGTTGTCACCTGTAACGGCAGTGCAATTTAGCGAGCTACTATTAAAAGGCTACGTGGCGACGACTGACAACGAAGCGGTGGCGAGCATGCTTTCACGCGGTGGCATGCAGTCGATGTTTTTCACGATGACGTTAATTGTGTTGGCGCTATCGTTTGGTGGCTTGCTGTTTGGGTTAAATATTGTGCAGACGATGTTTGAGCAGCTAAAGCGCTGGATGACGACCGCACGTAAAGCGACATTTGGGGCGGCGAGTTCTGCGGTGTTACTCAATACGGCAATCGGTGAGCAATATTTAGCGATTTTATTAACAGGAACGAGCTTTAAAGATTTCTTTGAGGAGCGCGGTTATTCAAAACGTCAGCTCGGTCGTGTAATGGAAGATGCAGGGACGGTTGTGAATCCGCTCGTGCCGTGGAGTGTGTGCGGTATTTTCATTACGACGATGCTTGGCGTATCGACATATGATTATTTCATCTTTTCGATTTTTTGTTTAGCATGTCCGATCATTACGGTGCTCGCAATGGCTAAAAAGTAAATGGCGACCAGTGGAGTTTGTTCCACTGGCGCTTTTTTGTCATATAGACGTAGCATTTTGTAACAAAGAAGAATTATATTACGCGACACGATGAAGTATATAAATAACAAAAAAGTATCACAAGCGACCGAAATGCGATGACGATGTACAAAGTGGTATGAAAAGCGTTCGAGCGACGTGTCATTTACTTTTGTACGATATAAATAAAAATTTCGTTCGTCATGTTCGTAAAACGCTTTTCAATGCAGTAAAGTCGTCAATGTCTCGATTGTATGACAGCGTGCGAAGTCATTTTAAACATGTTTGTAAACGTATTGTAATATAAAGTTGATATGATTATCCTTGTTAGCAAGAAAACATCAAAAAAACATTAATTCCTATACGGATTATATTATAGAAAAGACGAGGTATTTAAACATGAACACAATGACGAAAAAAATCGTAGCAGCAGCAATCGCATCGGCGGTCGCATTTTCAGGAGTGGCGAGCGCATCGGCTGCAACGTATACAGTAAAATCAGGTGATACATTATCGAAAATTGGCTCAAAGTATGGCGTGTCGTATAAAACAATCATGAACCAAAACGGCTTAAAGTCAACGCGTATTCACGTTGGGCAAAAGCTACAAATCGGCGGCACGGTGAAAGCATCAAAATCATCATCTGCATCATCGGCAAAAGCATCAGCAAATGGTTCAGGCGTCATTACAAATGCGAAGCGCCACTTAGGAACGCGCTACGTATTTGGTGGCTCATCACCGCGCTCAGGGTTTGACTGTTCAGGGTTTGTGTACTATGTATTAAACCAATCAGGCAAGAAAATTGGGCGTACATCGGCAGCTGGTTACTACAGTATGGCGACAAAAGTGTCATCACCCCGCGTTGGCGACTTAGTATTTTTCAGCGGCACGTATAAGCGCGGCGTTTCACATATTGGCTTTTATGTCGGCAATGGCAAAATGATTTCAGCGAGCGGTAAGAAGGTAAACATCGCCAACATTCGCTCAGGCTATTGGGGCAAATATTTCACAGGCTACGGCCGCATTTAATTTCATATGACATGACGAGCTATCTTATAAAGGTAGCTTTTTTGTCGTTGTATGTGTATGATTTGTCGTTTTCGGGAAAGGCAGTTTTATAAGGGAGGGATTTTGATGGGAAAATGGTGGATGATTGTCATTGCGTACGTCGCGATGGTAACAGTGAACGCGCTTGCGAACATTTTGCCAATCAACGGCATGGAAACGTCGGTCATCTCGGACAAAATCGACGTGCTCTTTACACCAGCAGGCTACGTTTTTAGCATTTGGGGTCTTATTTATTTGCTTGTCGGTGTATGGGTCGTATTGCAGTACAAAAAATTCAAAGCAAACCGTGCACATGCGGACCGTGTGTATATGTTATTTATCGCTTCGTGCGTCTTAAACATCGGGTGGCTGCTTTGCTGGCATTATGAAATGTTCGCGTTCGGGCAAGTACTCATGTTTGCGCTATTAGTTTCGCTTATTTTATTGTATCGTTCGTTTGACGATACAGGCTTTGGCGGACGATTGCCGTTTTCAATCTATTTAGGATGGATTTCGGTAGCGACGATTGCGAACATGGCGTATACGTTGAAGCATTACGATATTAGCTTAGGCGTGAGCGAGCCAGTTGGAACAATTGTGCTGCTGATTGTTGCGGCTGCGTTAGCGCTACTTGGGCAATATCGTGAAAATGATGCGCTGTTTACGGCCGTGTTTATTTGGGCAATTATCGGCATCGCGCAAAGCAATACTGAACAGCTCGTTGTCATTGGGGCATATGTCGCAGCGGCCGTGATTTTCTTCGGTGGCATCGCAATGTCATTTTTACCAAACAAAAAGCTTTACGCGTAAAACTGTGCGAGAAAGTAGAAGAGTTGTGTCTACTTTCTCATCTTTTTTTGTTGCACATATGTTATGATAATAGGTGGCAATTATAACTTTCACTAGCGTGGCACTATTCATTCACGATATAGTTAAAGCTGAAGTCGTTTAATGAAAGGGCGGTAAAAAATTTGCAGCAGCAGTCAAGTTTAATTTTAGAAGGTGGCACATTTCGAACAGTGTATACAGCGGGTATATTAGATTACTTCTTGGAGCAGCAATTACATATACCATACGTCATTGGCATATCAGCAGGAGCGATTGCCGCATGCTCTTACGTGTCGAAACAAAAGGAGCGTACGTTTCGCGTCATTGCGAACTTCCGCCATGATAAACGCTATATGGGTGTTCAAAACTTCTTTACAAAAAATCGCAGCTATTTTGGGCTTGATTTTTCATACAATATCCTCCCAAATATGATTGATCGATTCGACTGGCAAACGTTCCAGCAACACGATGGAGACGTTTTATTTGGCGTGACGAATGCGTATACAGGGAAAGTCGAATATAAGGACGGAAAACAAATGGATACGACATGTCAGCTTCTTCGTGCGACGTGTGCGATTCCGCTATTGTTTCCTGAAATTAAATTAGACGGAACACCGTATTATGATGGTGGTTTAGGCGAGTCGATTCCCGTTCGTAAAGCGATTGAGGACGGCTATGACAAGCACATCATTATTTTAACGCAGCCAGAAGGATACGAAAAAGCACTCGACCGTAAAGGCAAATGGACTGTGAAGCTGTTTGAATATAAATATCCAAAGCTTGCAGCACAGATGAAACAACGAGCAGTGCGCTACAACGAAACGCTTCGTCATATTGATGAGCTGGAGCGTAGCGGCAAAGCATTCGTGTTTCGCCCGACATATGCGGTCAATAGCTTTGAGAAGGATCGATTCCAACTAAAGCGAAACTATGATATGGGCTATGCGCTTGCTAAACAACGATTTGATGAGCTGCAACATTTTTTAGCACACTAGTGAGCAGTCAAGTAAAAACTGAGGTGATAGTATGCGACAGTATCGGCTTCTGCTTGCCGTAGTCTTTGTCATTTTCGTGTTGACAATTTCAACGACAACGCGTACCGCAGCAGCATCCGATCCAGTGAAAATTTTATTTATTGGAAATTCTTTTAGTGAAGATACGTCCGCATATCTTTACAACATTGCAACGTCAAACGGCAAAAATGTCGTCGTTGCAGAAGCACATATTGGAGGTATGGGCTTAGCGGATCATGTTGAGCGTATTAAAGCAGACAAAGCGGAATATCGTTACGTTCGCTATGATTATAAAGGACGCACAACGATCAACAAACGTTCACTTGGTCAATTGCTTCGAGCAGATGATTGGGATATCGTATTTATGCAACAAAACTCTCAAAACTCAGGTGATCATAGCACGTTCCAGCCGTACTTAAATCAGCTACATGATTATGTGCTACGCAATGTTAAAAATGCGACGCGCGTACGAATTGGCTTAAACGGTACGTGGGCATATGCAACGACGTATCATTCATTCCCGTCGTATGCACCGAACCAACTCATGATGTATGACTCGATTACGAAAGCATACAAAGCTGAGCTAAGTTTACGTAATTATGATTTTTACATTCCGTCTGGTACGGCCATTCAAAATGCACGCAGCAACGGCGATATTATTTCGAAATATGGCAAGGAATTAACGCGTGATGGCATTCACTTAGAAGCAACGATTGGGCGTTATACAGCGGGGCTTGCGGCATACAAAGCAATCTTTGGCGCAAATGATGAGCGAAAGGATTTCTTTGTGCAACCGCAAAACACGGAGGAGCAAGTGCTACTGAAGCGCTACTTGAACGAAGCAGCGAATGCGGCGATTAAAACTCCACATAGCTTCACAAAAATCGATTACGATAATGTGAAATATGTATATTATCGTCAGCGCATTTCACCGATTGTTGAGAACGTAAGCGATGCGAATGGCAACGTGTATACGAAATTAAGCGTGCTGGATTTAACAGCTGCGAAAAAGGACATTCAAACGTTTTTAACGCGTGCGAATGTACAGCGCTTAACAGATAGTTACGCAGAGCTTTTCAAAAAAATCGATACACGTATTCAGCAAGTTCAAAGTGAGGGGGCGCTCGTAGCCGACTTACGTGCGCGTTATGGCACAATGTTTGAAATTTCGGAAACGGCGATTAACATGCATGAGGATCGTACGTATCGACAATATTCAGATGTATTAAACCAGTTAAATGCACATTATAAGCTAACGACAGACGTTACAACTGCGGATAAATTATTAACGATGATTGAGGCAGTGGAAGCTTATATGTTATCACTTGATCGAACGTACCAAATGTTTTTTGATAAAGTTAGTTCCATGCACAATATTTTCGGTGAAAGCTTTGCAGTACGAGCAACAGAAGTGTTAGCGCTTTACCCGACAGTATCGGCGTATTATATGCTAACAAAAGATGTTGTTTCGAAAGTAGAGGACATTGAAGAGGCAAAAAAGGACTATGACGCCTTTCAAGAAACGATTGAAAATGGCAAAGCATATGCGAAAAATCCTTTAATCACAAACGATGTAAATAAAGTATGGAAAATCGGTTTTAATGATCGTTTAGAAGAGGAAATTTCAACAGATCGAGTGACGGTCATGAATCAATTTGGAGAGCGTCATGAAGTAATTGTAAAAGTGGAAGAGAACAAGCTTATTGTCACACCAGCGAAGCCATATATGGAAGATGCTAAGTACTACATCATCATTGAAAAATGGCTACGAGGACAAGAGCGCTTATTAAAAGAACAGCAATACATTACGTTTGTTGTGAAGCCATAACAAAAAAATCCGAGGATGCGCGTGTGATGACACCGCTATCCTCGGATTTTTTTATGGTAGCATGAACATTTGCTGTGCACACGTATCACATTGTGTTTGTAACGACGCAGTAACGGGCTGTACCGTCATCGTAAATTCCTCGTATAAAAAGTCTACGAACTGCTCGATTGTTAACGGCTGCGTTACTTCGATTTGTCCAACGTCCTCAAAGCAGTCACAGCCTTGCTTTTTCTCCGCTAGCATGAACACTTGTGGCTCGATTTCGTACGCAACGTGCGGCGCCAGCGTTTCTGATAAAAATGTACTGTACATAATGCCGTGCGATGTATACTTTTCGAAATGACCGATGCGCATTTTCGATGGCGTCCAGTTCGACGGAGCAGGTAAGCAAATTTGACAGCGTGTCGATTGCTCTGTAATATCGTCGTCGCTTACTGTAACGTTAAATAAATGCTGCACTAAGTCGCGCTCAGAAATATCCGTAAAGCGTTTCACTTCCACTTTGCCAGCTTCCTCGATACATTGACAAGCGCTTTTTTGTACGAAAATTTTTGCGGTATGACTTTCCTGTGCTTGCTTTACAAAAATCGTCGTCGCGTGAGCAAGTAATGTCGGTGAGAAACCGATTTTTGCGAATGCGACAGGTGAGTGGTTCGTATAATGTGTTTGTGCATAATAGCGCATCGGTGTCCAAGCATCGACGCATTTGTCGCAATGAAGCGGTAGTGCGAGCATATCGCCGCGCACTGTTACCGTATGATCAAAATATGTATGCAGTGCATCTGCTGATGGTGGCTCGTTCGTATGAAACGTTTCGACAATGACATTCGTTGCCTTCGCAAAACAGTTACACGTTGCTTTTTTTGTATAAAGTGAATAGTGATGGGCATGGACAGAAGGCACGGAATGATTATGCACAAGAAAAGCCTCGCCACTCAATTGCTTTGGTCCGTAGTTTGATTCGATATGCACATCATCGTTGTAAAATGCTGCATCAAAAAAATCGCCATTGTAGCTCCACATTGAAGAGAAAGCCCCCTTATAAATACTGTTTTCCATATTATACTTGAAATGCGAGCATTAAGAAATGTGTGATTCGTCCTTACTATTTTCGATTTGTTGACGTACAGCTTGCCGAAACGTTGATAATCGCTCATCGATGTACGCCGCGACGTAGCATTTGTCCATTCGCCTAAAGCGCAAAATAATTTCCGTTTTACGGTGACGTCGCATCGTTACGCGCTCAATCGCATAATACGGCAGCACCTCAAAAAAATCACCGTAATGCCTCGATGACG
>JAXJTE010000052.1:0-7163 GCA_036309765.1 Caryophanon sp.
ACTAATCGTAATGCGCATGCCACTGTTTGGCACATACACGCGGTATTTCGGCTCGCGCATACTTAGCTCGACGACGAAAGATTCGCCATCATCTCTCACTTCCGTCACAAACAAATGCAACATGCGAAACACATACTGCACATCATATGTAATTTGCTGAAGCTGCTGCGGTGTAATACGCGCCCCTTCCTTCTCACCGTAATACGAAATCATTTCAACATTCCCATCCACTTCATACACATCAGCAATATGTTCGCCCGCCGCATTGTAGCAATACGTCAGCTCATCCTCCTCATGAAACTCCTGCCGTGCCACTTTGCCAACGAACGGCTCTATCCACTGTAACATCCACACGCCCCCTTTTTATTATTCATTCTTATTATAAAGTGCCGCGCGATGTATGCATACAAAAAGCAGCCATGATTATTTTCACTATGATATGAAACTCATAAAAATGTAACAAATACAACCGCCCCGAACATGTCGAGGCGGTTGTATTTGTCATTCACTTTGTTGCGGCAAGCGTGCTAATAACTGTTGCGGCTCATCACATCGCATGACGACGCTGCTTACATATTTCTTTTTGCCGTACGCACTTTTCATGACAACGGGTTCCTTCAACATGAACTCATATTGTGGTGAATCCATCATGAGCAACGAATAATACGTGCTTTTTGGAATTTTTTGTCCGATGCCGCCATCACTCGGTTTTTGAATCTCCGCAATATTTCGTACATCAATTTCGACGCTACTTTGATAGCCGAGGCGAATCGTAAGTGTATCGCCATCGAGGACGTGCGGCAAAAATCGTACCGAATTGTATAGTCCAACGATGTACAATAATGCATACACATTCAAAATCGTGAAAATCCATGCAGCTATGTCGCTCCAACGTTGAAGAAGCAGGTGAAACAACACACCTTCCACGACAATAAGCAATGAAAAGACGATGACGATTAATTTGATTTGTGACGTTTTATGGTATGAAAATGTGTTATGTACGCGCAACATCGGCTTTTTGAAAAACACGATGACACCGTAATACAGCATATTTAGCTCCGTTAACATTGCCTCAAGCACAAAGCCATTACCTAACTTCGGCTCCAGTGCATGCTTTACCACGTCCAAAAATTCATGCTCACCATCTCGATTTTTGGTCATTTTAATCGTTTTCACAACGCTGTAGATGACAAATAGCACAAGTGTTACTTCAACAATCGGAATGAGCCATACGAGCAGCTTGTTTAAAAAGGCGCGGTCGCTCGGCGGTATAATAACGTATGCTGCGCCTAAACATATAACGAATGCTACATAAAGAAATGGCTTCGGTAAATGGTTCGGTCGAATGAGTAGTGCGTAAATGCTTAATGGACATGCGATTAGTAATAACAGCGTAATACCGATGACAGCTGCATCGCTAACAGCAATCGCTCGTAGCACAACATAGCTACCAATCATCGCAAACATCAGCCATATAAGTAATATAAGTGCTTTCCATTTATTCATCGTCATCGGTTCCCTTCGTTGTCATGATAATATTGTGAAGCTCGCTCAACATATTGCTGAAACGCCTCGGATAGCTGTGATACATGATGAAGCGGCTGTTCCTTGGTGGCGAGCGCTTGTAGCTCCTGCTGCGACTGCACGTCCACTACTTTTGCAAGCGTTATATGTAGCTGCTCAATTACACACTGCACTTGTGAGCTATCCGGTCGTATACCCTGATTAAAATGCCTCTGCAACGTATGTACAATCTTCAGTAAATCGCGCTCAATTTGTAGCTTTTCCTCCGCCGTCACATGATGCATCAACACCTGCTCGGCTACATGCTTAGGTAGCTGATGCAGGAGCTTTTTTTCGTGCTGAATGGAATGAATGATCGTCAGCAATAAATCACTATCGACTTGTTCCGTTTTCATAAGCTGCTCCACCCGTGTCATCGTGCCAATAATGTGGTCGATTTCGTCGCGCTTTTGTGCAAGCAACTGCTTTTGTTTCATCAACGTTTCATGCAAGCTCGTCGTGGAATGCTCAGATAAATAATGCGTAATGTCCTTCAACGTAAAGCCTAAATATTTCAGCGTTAAAATTTTTTGCATTCTGAAAATATCGTCATTGCTATACAAACGATGCCCATTTTCCGTATAACTCGTCGGCGAAAGCACGCCTTGCCGATCATAGTAATGAAGCGTTCGTTCTGTAACACCGGTCAATGTTGCAAACACTTTTACTGTATACATTTTGTTGTTCAATTCCTCCACGCTCCTCACCTTTATTCAAATTGTACAGCATGACGTAACGTTATAGGCAAGAAAAAAAGACACGCACATAAAGTACATGTCCAAAAAATGCCTTATTAAAATGTGTTAATCCTTTTAAATAACAATAGAAGAAACTCAAAAAAAACACCCACAATGATTCCTCACTGTGAGCGTTCGTCATTATTTCACAACGTAGTTCGGCATGCTGCTCCATAGGTCAAAAATGCGTGCACCTTCATCCCACTTGTCATCGATGTAGCTTTTGCTATGCACATATTTAATCGAGCTTGCTTTCGGATCGAGCTTGAATGTGTAGAAATGATAGCCTGTCTGTTCTGCGTTCGAATACGTCATTTCTTGGTATTCGTTATTGCCAATTGATTTTGGCTTCGCTGTATAGCCAATCGTACCTGCGCGTGATAATTGCCCGTTCGTTACGTAAAAGATTGTCGCTTCACGGCAATTCGATGAACACACTTCTGAAATCATGAGCAAATCGGTATCTTTTGACGTTTTGCCTTGTACTTTGTAAACGAGCTGTGCGGTTTTGTTATACGTATAATTGTTAATTGAGTACGGTTGTATGTATACATATTTGTCGCCCTCTGCTTGGAGCCCAATTTTAAAATCGCCTTCATAATATAAATCGCCTAAGCTCATGCCTGCCCAAATGTTATCATCGTTGCCATACCCGCTATAGTCACCGTAGCTAATGAAATGCGCTTTGATGTTTTTCCCTGTCGTTGCATCACGCAATGTCGTTGTGAAGCGAACTGTTTTTGATAAATCGCCTTGGTGAATGCGCTCCCCTTTAATAAGCGTTACTGCTTGGTTCTGTAGCTCGCTTGCGACAACATAACCGCGCATATTTCCTATCGTTACGTATGCCCAGCCTGCAATCGTGCCGTACGTTGTCACTTTCGTATTTTTTGGTAACGTCGCTAGCTGCACACCGCTTTTCGTCGCCGCATTACGCATCACAAGCTGCTCTGCATGGACATATTGTGTTTTCGCCTTCGTAGCAGTCATGGACGATGCCGCTGCATAGCCGATTCCGTCACCGTATTTTACGACGTTCCACCCTGCACCGACTGAACCGTAATCTTCCACGAGCAATCCTTTTTGCCACGTTGCCGTCGTATTCGCTGAGCGTGTTGGATATTGCTTCACAACAAGATCATTTGCCGTAATGACTTTAATGATCGGCGTAATCGCTTGTAAATAGCTTTCGTTCACATAGCCCGAGATTGATTTCGACTGAATTTTGGCCCAGCCATTGCCTGTTGACGAAATGATGACGAGATCACCGCGCTGTAATGACGCAATATCTGCCACGCTCGGTGAAGCAGCCCCTTTCACCGCTAAACTATTTGCATTGACGACTTTCACTTCGCGTACGTTACTTGCATCGACGAACGTCGGAAACGCAAAGACCGCAAGCAGTAACAAAATGCATAACAACCACTTTTTCATATAGCACCCCCTATATTGATAGTTCTATACTACGTTTTATTGACAGAAAAATCTATATATTCAGCCAAATTAGTAGACGCGCAACTTCCCAACGAGAAAATAACACCTTTTTCAACAAAGTATTGTACAATTTAAAGAGATAATGAAAATAGCGGTACTCATATAGGTTGCACGTAACGCCGCTCGTCAATGAAACAGCAAAGGGGGGAACTGCTCGCTAACGTGGAGCATTAGCAGCAGGTGAACATGCACATACAATTCGACAAGGCGAAACATTATTTTTGGAACGGGCAATATAAGGAAGCGGAGCAGCTACTCATTGAAATACGCGATGAAGCACAAAGCGTAAACGACCAAGTTCTTTATGTGAATTCGCTCATTTGGCGCAATCGCATCTTGATCAATATGATGCGCTATGAGGAGCTGTATCAGCAACTGCTGCTACTAAATCCGCTCGTCTCGCATTATGCAAAAGGTGAGGAGCTTTATTTATTTAAGTCCCAGCTACAGCTATTTAATACGCATTACTTTATTGGCGACACGATGAAAGAGTTTCAGCTGCTATGTGATGAGCTGCGAGAAACGCCGTACACCGAGCAATATTTCATCAGTAGCTGCAACTTAATTTTAATGTACTTAGATGATTATTTATTTGACGAGGCATATGCCGTTTATCAATCGCTCGCACCACTTGCACAGGACGCTAACTTTACGCACCGGCTCGCACTGTACTTATATTATATGCACGGCTTTGTCATTTATTATGAAAAGCGTGACTTCGATATGTGCCAGCAAATTATACAGCACGTTGAAACGGACGAGCGCATTTTAATTGTCGAAAGCTTGTCGCTCACACTCGATATTACAAAGGCAATGCTCGACGCACAGCTCGGTCAAATTTGTGATGCCAAACAGCGCTTCACGACGTATTTGCAGCTTCACCCTACGTATTTCCGTCAAGTGCGCATTCATTTAAAGCTATGGATTCGCACGTTAGAGGAGTTTCAGTTAAAGGACGACATTATCGCGTGCCAGCATTTAATGATTCAGCTGCTACTTGAGCAATATACAACTGAAATTAAAAATTTGCGTAAAGAATCAATCGAGCATTATTCGAAGCAATTTTACGAAACGCAAATTTACACCGACCAAATGACCGGCGTCAAAAACCGCAACTTTTTCGAAGGCTTCATCGAAAAGGTGCAGCAAGTGCGCACGTATTGCATCGCCGTACTCGACATCGATTACTTTAAATCGATTAACGACACGTTCGGACATGCGATTGGTGATGAAGCGATCCAATTTATCGCGAAGCAGCTAAGCAATTGGTGTCCACAGCACGACATTCATATCATTCGTTACGGCGGTGACGAGTTCGTGCTGCTCATGCCGTATGCACATGAAAAAATGGCGCAGCATATGGAGCAACTTCACGACATACTGATGACGACACCGTGCATCACATCAACTGGTGAGGAAATTCCAATGAGCGTCAGCATCGGGCTTTGCCACAACGACGAGAAAATGGTCGATTTGCACACATTGTTTAAACAAGCAGATGACATGCTATACGAGGCAAAGAAAACACGCGGACGTCTCGTGCAGCAGCCATTTTGTTCAGTATCCATTTAGCCATTAATGTGTTTGTTGTTTAATACATTTATTAATAAGTGTGTTGATTAGCCATTCAACTGGCATTTCGCGTATTGCCATGGCTATGCCACATTGATTTCCTTTTTACTGCTGAAAATAGTCGATTCAGCTGTATAAAAAGTGCTAATCAACAGACCTGATTTATTAACTAAAAAAGCTGCGCTAAAAGTCGAATTAGACAATTAGCGCAGCTTCTTCGTATTTAAATCAATCGTTTACTGCTTCTTTTGCAGCGTCGTCATACGGAATGGATCGAGTACGACGTTGATTTCTTCTTCTGTAAAATAGCCGTACTTTAAGCAAAGTGAACGTACTGATTCGTTCGTCTCTAGTGCTTCACGCGCAAGCTTTGATGCAATTTCGTAGCCAACATGTGGTGCGATTGCCGTAATGACACCGATTGAACGCTCAACGTTTGCACGTAGCACTTCCTCGTTTGCTTGAATGCCTTGTAAGCAATATTCCGTAAATGCTTCAAAGCCGTTCGTCATAATGCGAATCGATTGTAATAAATTAAACACAAGCACGGGCTCCATAACATTTAGCTCGAACTGCCCTGCCTCTGATGCCATCGAAATCGTCGCGTCATTGCCGACAACTTGGAACGCAATTTGGTTAATGACTTCAAGCATTACTGGATTCACTTTCCCTGGCATAATCGATGAGCCTGGCTGACGCTCTGGTAATAAAATTTCCGCGAAGCCCGTTTTTGGACCTGATGCCATTAAACGTAAGTCATTACAAATTTTCGACATGTTCAGCATACAAATTTTTAGCGCACCTGATACTTCTGTGTAAATGTCTGTATTTTGCGTACCGTCAACATGGTTTTCACATGCGATAAACGGCAAGCCTGTATTTTGCTTCACAAAATCAACCGCCGAGATAATGTACGCCTCGTCCGCATTTAAGTACGTACCGATTGCTGTTGCACCTAAGTTAATTTCGTATAAATCTTCCTTCGTTTGCTTAATGCGCTTCATGTCGCGGCGCAGCACTTTCGCATACGCTAAAAACTCCTGCCCTAAACGAATCGGCACGGCGTCTTGTAAATGCGTGCGTCCCATTTTAATAATGTGGTCGAACTGCTCTGCCTTTTGCTCGAACACGCTCACCATATGCTCCATCACTTTTAATAGCTCAATAAGTAACGTCACGGTCGATAAATGGATTGCTGTCGGGAATGCGTCGTTCGTCGATTGTGCCATGTTTACATGTGAGTTCGGGCTAATGATGCTCGCGTTGCCTTTATCATGCCCTAAAATTTCAAGGGCGCGGTTTGCGATCACTTCATTGGCGTTCATATTTAATGATGTGCCTGCCCCACCTTGAATTGGGTCCACAACGAACTGCTCATGCCATAGCCCGTCAATAATTTCTGTCGCTGCTTGAATAATAGCTTCAGCGATCTCTTGCTGTAAGCTCCCTGTTGCCGCATTCGCTTGAGCAGCTGATTTTTTTACGATTGCAAGCGCACGAATTAGCTCAGGATCTACTGTTAAGCCAGTAATCGGGAAGTTCTCCTTCGCACGCATTGTTTGAATGCCGTAATATACGTCTTTTGGAATTTCCATCGTGCCTAAAAAGTCTTTTTCAATACGTGGTGTCATGCAAATCTCTCCTTAGTATGTAACGTACTCAGGTCTGTTGAATAGCCATTTGTATACAGTGAAATCCAGTATTTTTAGCACTACACTGTAATAAATGCTGTATATGAGTGGCAGGAAGCGTGCGGCGAGACTCCTTGGGGAACAGCTCGTGACTCAAGACCCCGTA
>JAXJTE010000053.1:0-52914 GCA_036309765.1 Caryophanon sp.
AGGCATGATGACAGCTATCTTAGATCGTCTGTTACACCGAGTGGAGATTATTCATATGAACAACGAAAGCCACCGATTAAAGCACCAACAAAAAATTTTTAACGATTAAAAAGTGTTCAGCGTTAATGAGCAAAAAGTGTTCAAATGGGGTTGACGGTTACATCCCTACAGCGACTCGATTTTTTTATTTGCTGGTTGGAAGAAGGATCGTTATAAGTGTCTCTATTTTGATGGTGACGGGTTTGCGATGTTGTACAAGCGATTAGATACTGGCAAGCTGCAATGGCCTCGAAGTGAATCGGAGGTCAAGAACCTGACGCAACAGGAGCTCCGCTGGCTGCTTGAAGGGCTGTCCATCCAACAGCCCAAAGCGATTCCACCATCTGCAAGAGGCGCTTTTTAAAAATAGCTATTCATGTCATGTGAAATCCGGTATACTACTCACAACGAGTAGGAAAGCGGTGAAGGAAATGGCCAAGCGTTCAGCAGAAGAATCTTTGGAAAAAGTTATTGCGCTATTGGAAGAGCAATTGGCGTATTCCAATGAACAAAATGAAAAGCTGTCCCAACAGGTAGAGAAGTTGACTAAACAGGTACAGTATTTGACCAAGCAATTATTCGACTCTAGAACCGAGAAATCTAAATATCAAGTGCCCGACGGGCAAGGATCTTTATTCGATGAGGACGAGGATCCTTTTCCCGATTCTGAGCAGACAGAAGAACAAAGCCAACAGATGATTTCTTATACTGTTGTCCGAAAACGTCCAAAGAAACGAAATGATCTATTTAATGAGGGGATTCCGACGGAAGTCATTCATCATTACCCAGATCAGTTGGAATGCGGCTGTTGTCTGCAGCATCTGACAGAGATTGGGCAAGGGCAAATCGTTCGGGAAGAGGCGGAGTTCATTCCAGCCAGCCTGAAACGTATTCAGCATGTAGAACATACCTATGAATGTACGCACTGCAAGGCTGATTCGAATACTTCTTCCATGATTGTCAGAGGAAAGGCTCCGCAGCCTGCCATTCAACGAAGTGTAGCCGGACCGAGTGTCTTGGCTCATGTCATCTATCAGAAGTTCACGCAGTATCTTCCCCTCTATCGACAGGTAAAGGAATGGGCACGTCATGGACTCAAAGCGAATGACAAAAATCTGTCCAACTGGGTCATCCGTGCAACCGAAGACTGGTTAGCTCCGTTATACGAGCGAATGAAAGAACTATTAGCTTGTCGGAATGTCTTGCATGTAGATGAGACCACAGCGCAAGTCCTCTACCGTTCGGACGATAAACCAGCTCAAAGCAAGGCCTATAATTGGGTATGCAAGACGATTCCATGCCAAGGTCCTGTCATGGTGCTGTTCCAAAGTTCCCTGTCGCGTTCCCGTGCCGTATTGGAATCCTTTATCCAAGGGTTTAGGGGGACCATCATTTGCGATGGATACTCTGCTTACGACAAGCTGCCGGATATCCAATTCGCCAACTGCTGGGCGCATGTCCGTAGGTATTGGCTGAAAGCCAACTCCAAGAACGGACAGATTGGTGTAGATTTCTGTAACCAGCTCTATGCGCTGGAACGGCAGTTTCGTGAGCTACAGCCAGGGAAACGTCGTCGAATGCGGAAAAAGTATGCCAAGCCAATCGTGAAAAAATTCTTCAAATGGATTGAGGAAAGTCCTTTTTATGGGACGAACGCGCTGGCAACAGCGGCAGAATATACTCTGAAGCGAAAAAAAGAACTTCAGCTTTTCTTAACCGACGGTCGCTTGGAGATCGATAACAATTCGGCAGAAAACGCCATCCGTCCGAATGTGATTGGACGAAAAAACTGGCTGTTCTCAGTCAGCGAAGCGGGCGCGAGAGCGAACGCCATCTGTCTCAGCCTGGCAGAGACCGCTAAATTACATGGAATCGATTTCTATGCATATTTACAAAAGGTGTTTACTGAACTACCGAATCTGGAATTCAGACAGAACCCTTTACGACTGGATGATTATCTGCCGTGGTCTTCACAAATCCAGCTGGAATGTAAAAAATAATAGCCCGTTGCTTCAAAAACTTGAAGCATTCGGGCTATTTGTGCGGCGTACCGAAAAAGGTGCGCTTTTTTATATTACGGGCTTACTTGCAAACGGTTCTTTTGTGCTCATTTCGCGTTTGTTTTACAATGCTAGAAGGAGGCGATACTATGGCACAATGCATAATCGTAGAAGGCAAAGCAGACGTGCAGCAAATTGCACCGATGCTCGCAAGCGACGTACATGTAGTGAAAACGAACGGTACAATTAGTGAAGTAGCGCTAGAGGAATTAATTGAGCCGTACGAACATATGGAGCTGTTTACGCTGTTTGATGCGGATTACACAGGTGACCGACTGCGAGCGCTGATGAACAGGTTATATAGTGAATGTACGCATATTTACATCGATGCGCAGTTTGAAGCGGTTGAACAAACACCGCGCCACGTGCTGTACACATTGCTGCACGACGCCTCAATACATGTAAAGGATGACAAGTGATGCAACAGTGGACAAGAGAAGAATGGGAGCAAGCAGTTGTTACGAAACAGCACGTCGCATTTTATTTATACACGCCGATGTGTGGCACATGCGCAGTCGCGACGAAAATGATGGACGTCATTGAGCAGCTGTTACCGACGCTTCCGATTGGCAAAGCAAATTTAAATTATATGGAGCAAGTCGCATACGATTATGAAATCGAAAGCGTCCCTTGCTTAGTTATTTCAGAAGATGGAAAAGTGACGGAAAAAGTGTATGCATTCCAATCCGTACCTCATTTGTACGAATTGTTGAAAAAATGATTGACGCTTCACAATTCATTATGGTAAAGTACGATTAATTCATTAAAATTGCATATCGTTACTCTTATAAAGAGCGGTGGAGGGAAGTGCCCTATGAAGCCCGGCAACCAGCACGTAGGTGAAAAGGTGCCAAATCACACAAAGTTTAGCTTTGGAAGATGAGAGAACGTTTTTACGTATACGTTGAAACCTTCTACATCGAGTTAGTGTGTAGGAGGTTTTTTCAAGCGTTTTATAAGATGTTCGCTCCATTCGGCTCGCTTTCCTGGGGCCCGGCTCAAGCCTCCTCGTCGTTCATATTTCACGACTGCGGGGTCTCGAGGCACGGGCTGTTCCCCAAGGAGTCTCGCCGATTACGCTTCCATCATTACGACGCTTTCACATGTTCACTAAACAAGAGCCTGAATTCAAGGTTTCAACAGCGTATAATATGTGTAAAAGAAAGAGATTGAAAATAAATTGCGGTGAGCGTATTCACTGTAAAACAAAGTAGGAGAAAACATGATTTCGTTAAAAGATATTAGAAAAATATATAAAACGAAAAACGGCGACTTAACAGCAGTCAACGATGTCAATATCGATATTCGCCAAGGTGAAATTTTTGGCATTATCGGGTACAGTGGCGCTGGTAAAAGTACGATGATTCGTTTATTAAATGGTTTAGAGAAGCCATCGACTGGAACTGTCACAATTAACGGACAGGAAATTTCAAAAAGTACAGGTGCAGAGCTGCGTGCGATGCGTCAAAAAATTAGTATGATCTTCCAACACTTTAACTTACTTTGGTCGCGTACCGTGGCAGAAAATATCGAGTTTCCACTTGAGATTGCCGGTGTACCAAAGGAAGAACGTAAAAAGCGCGTTGACGAATTAATTGAGCTTGTCGGGCTATTTGGCCGCGGCAATGCGTATCCGTCACAATTATCAGGCGGGCAAAAGCAGCGTGTCGGCATTGCGCGAGCGCTTGCGAACAACCCAGAAGTGCTGCTTTGTGATGAAGCAACATCTGCGCTTGACCCAGAGACGACGGATGCTATTTTAGATTTACTGCTTGATATTAACAAGCGCCTAAACTTAACGATTGTGCTCATTACACATGAAATGCACGTCATTCAAAAAATTTGTGACTGCGTGGCTGTCATGGAGGCAGGGAAAGTTGTCGAAATGGGCGATGTGCTGCAAGTGTTCCAATCACCACAGCAAAAAATTACGAAGCGCTTCGTATCGCAAATTTCAGGTGAGGACCAAACGAAAGAAGCAATTCGTGAGCTAAACAAGAGCTATCGTTCAGGTAAGCTCATTAAAGTAACGTTTGTCGGTGAGCAGGCGAACGAGCCTGTCATTTCACATATGATGAAGAAGTTCCCAATTGATGCAAACATCGTACACGGCTCGATTCAGCATACACAAAGCGGTCCATATGGCACATTAATTGTGCATCTTGAAGGCAGTGTAGCAGATGTACAAGCCGCGATTCAGTTTTTACAGGACAGTCATTTACAAGCGGAGGTAGTAAGCAATGATTGAGACACTTTTTCCGAATGTAAATTGGGATAAAATGTGGGAGGCGACGTACGAGACGTTGTACATGACGACCGTTTCGACGCTTGCGACATTCATTATCGGCTTAGCAATCGGCATTTTATTATTTTTAACGAGTCCACATCAGCTATGGGCAAATAAAATTGTGTATTTCTTAACGGGGTCACTCGTAAATATTTTCCGTTCGATTCCGTTTATCGTGCTCATTATTTTACTCATTCCCGTTACGAAGCTAGCATTCGGTACGATTCGTGGTGTGAATGCGGCACTGCCAGCACTTATTATCGGTGCAGCACCTTTCTATGCGCGTCTTGTGTTAATCGCGTTACGTGAGGTGGATAAAGGTGTGATCGAAGCGGCACGTTCAATGGGTGCAAAAACATCGACAATTATTATGAAGGTATTAGTACCCGAGTCGATGCCAGCGCTCATTTCAGGTATTACGGTAACGGCAATCGCGCTCGTTGGCTATACAGCGATGGCGGGCATTATCGGTGCAGGCGGCTTAGGAAACGCGGCGTTTATCGATGGCTTCCAGCGCAGTCGACCAGACGTGACGATGATGGCAACAATTATTATTCTAATCATTGTATTTATTATTCAGTTCATCGGGGACTTTATTACGAACCGCGTGGACAAACGCTAATATTAAACGAATAGGGGTTTTGACAGATGAAAAAGACGACGAAAATTTATTCATTTTTAGCAGTATCAGCATTAGCATTAGCAGCGTGTGGTGAAGAAGAGAAAACGAACGAAAATACAGCAACAGACGAAGCGAAATCAACAGAAGAAACGACAATTACAGTCGGTGCGTCATACGGTTTACATGACATCATTTTAGAAGAAGCGGCACCGATTTTAGCAGAAGAAGGCATTGTGCTTGAAGTAGAACCATACCAAGATTATATTTTACCGAACACAGATTTAGAAAACGGTGATTTAGATGCGAACTACTTCCAGCACATTCCGTATTTAAACAATCAAATTAAAGAGTTCGGTTATGACTTCGTAAACATCGGCGGCATTCACGTTGAACCAATGGCGATCTACTCTAAAAAATATACGTCAATTGAAGAAATTCCAGACGGCGGCACAATCATTATGTCAAACTCTGTAGCAGAGCAAGGGCGCGTATTATCACTGCTTGAGTCAGCTGGTTTAATTAAGCTTGACCCAACCGTGAACAAATCAGAGGCGACATTAGAAGATATTATTGAAAATCCAAAAAACTTAGTAATTGATGCAGATCCATCACCAGAAATTTTAGTGCCGTTCTACCAAAATGAAGAAGGTGATGCAGTTGTCATTAATTCAAACTTTGCAATCGACGCAGGCATTAACCCAGTGGAAGATTCAATCGCAATCGAAGGCGGCGCATCTGAGTACGTAAACGTTATCGCAACGACGAAAGAAAAAGAAAACGATCCGGCATTACAACGTTTAGTTGAAGTGCTACAATCAGACGCAATTTCAGACTTCATTTTAGAAGAATGGGACGGCGCGGTTGTACCAGTAGGAAACAACTAATGAAAAAATCCCACCTGAGACAAATTTGTTTTAGGTGGGATTTTTTTGTGGCTTTTTATTATTTTGGTATAACAAAAGTGCGGCTATTTCAAGACGAAGCAGGCGCGCTTTTTTCGTTATTGAAATTGGGAAAGTCGAGAGAAAAAGTCTTTTACAAATGTTAAAAACACTTGCTCTGAAGGTGCGAGATCGCGGTTAATCGGCGAAATGATGCCGACTGTTCGACGGATGTCAGGAAGCGCAATCGGAATTTTCACCATAAAGCGCGGGGAGGAGTCGTAAAATGAGCTTTCAGGCAATAAGCTAACGCCAACGCCTGCTGCAACGAGCCCTTTAATGGCGTCCATATCTTCACCGACCGACGTAATATTTGGCACGAAGCCGACTGAGCGACACGCATCGACTGCCACCGTATATAAAATATAATGTTCAGGAAACAACACGAAGTCTTCATCTTTCAAGTCGATTAAGTTGATGCTTTTCTCTTTGGCGAGACGGTGGTTTGCTGGAAGCAGCGCGGAAATACTTTCGCTGAATAATACAGACGGCTCAATTGCCTCGTCTTTTGGTGGTAGTGGTCCTAAAAAAGCTAAGTTTAGCTCACGATTTTTGACAGCCTCGATTAAAAATCGGTACGAACCTTGTCGTAGCTGAAATGAAACGTCAGGATATTCTTTTTTGAAGGCGGAAATAATCGTCGGTAATAAGTAACTGGCTAAGCTGGTTGGGAAGCCAATTTTAATCGTTCCTTTTGACGGATCTAAAAATTCTTCCACTTGTTTTGTAGCAAAATCGATGGCTTTTAATGCTGTTAACGAATGTTCTAAAAAAATTTTACCGACTGGCGTTAATTTTACGTTGCGCCCGATTCGTTCAAATAATGCTGTTCCTAACTCGTCTTCTAAATTCGCAATTTGACGGCTAATCGCAGACTGGGCAACGTGTAAATGCTCCGCTGCTTCCGAAATATGTTCGCGTTCAGCTACCTCCACGAAGTAACGTAATTGTCGTAATTCCAAGACTTTTCACCCCATTTATCTCGTATTTAGATTGTTTCTATCCAAATTATATATTGTTTATATTATTTTGAAAACTTTAAAATGAGAATTAGCGAAACGTAATGAGAAAAACTTTGGGGGGATTTACAATGACATTTCATCAATATCCAAATGAACAAGGTTTATATAGACCAGAATTTGAGCACGACGCATGTGGTATCGGCATGTATGCAAATATTAAAGGGGTTGCTTCACATGACATCGTACTGAAAGGTTTAGAAATGCTTTGCCGACTAGAGCATCGTGCAGGTCGTGGCGGTGACGGTACAGGAGACGGCGCAGGTATCATGGTCGAAATTCCACACGAATACTTTAAATCATATGTGAGCGAGCTTTCGTTACCTGAGCGTGGCAAATACGGGGTAGCACAACTGTTTTTCACACATAACGATGCAGAGCGTGAACAAATCGAAGCGAAATTTAACGAGCTGATCGCAGAGGAAGGACAGCAATTAATCGGCTGGCGCACAGCACCGACGAACGCTACAACACTTCGCAAAAGTGCAAAAGATACAGCGCCGTTCGTTCGCCAATTATTTATCGGTGCGGTCGGAGTGGAAGGATTAGCGTTTGAACGTAAACTATACATTATCCGCAAGCAAGTCGAGCATTGGGCAACAGGACAAGGATTCACGTTTTACTGCCCGAGTATGTCGAGCCGCACGATGGTATTTAAAGGGCTACTAAACCCAGAAGAAGTAAGCACATTTTATGAAGACCTACAGCATGAACAGTTTGTATCAGCATTTGCGCTCGTACATTCTCGTTATTCTACAAACACGTTCCCGAGCTGGCAGCGTGCACATCCTAACCGCTACATCATTCACAACGGAGAAATTAACACATTACGAGGGAACATGAACTGGATGCGCGCACGTGAGCAACGTTTTGTGTCAGATGCATTTGGTGATGACCTACAAAAGCTATTACCAATCATTGATGAAACAGGATCGGACTCATCGATGTTAGACAATGCATTTGAATTTTTCGTACTTGCTGGGCGCACACCTGCACATACGGCGATGATGTTAATTCCAGAACCTTGGACAGAAAACCCACACATTTCAGATGACAAAAAAGCATTTTACTCATATCACGCAAGCTTAATGGAGCCTTGGGACGGACCGACTGCGATTTGCTTCACAGACGGCAAGCAAATTGGTGCGATTTTAGACCGCAACGGCTTACGACCAGCACGCTATTACGTAACGAAAGACGACCATATTATTTTCTCTTCTGAAACGGGTGTCGTGGATGTAACGGAAGAAGAAGTATTATACAAAGAAAACGTTGCACCAGGACGTATGTTACTAATCGACTTAGAGGAAGGCAACATCGTGTCAGATGACGAGCTAAAGTCACAAATGGCAGCAGCACAGCCTTATGCGGATTGGTTAGAGGAAAACTTGTTGACGGTGAAGTCGCAGGAGGAAGTGCCGACACCGCTTGCTGACATTACGATGCGTCAAAAAGTGTACGGTTATACGTTTGAGGACGTGCAAAAATACATCGTGCCACTTGCGCGTGACGGCAAAGACCCACTCGGCTCGATGGGGAATGACACGCCACTAGCTGTGTTATCGGACCGACCACAATCGCTATTTAATTACTTTAAGCAGTTGTTTGCACAAGTGACGAACCCACCGATTGACTCGATTCGTGAGCATATCGTGACGTCAACAATGACGATGCTCGGGGCAGAGGGCGATTTATTACATCCGAACGCCAACAACGCAAAGCGCATTTTACTTGATGCGCCAGTGCTGACGACGTGTGAGTTCGATCAAATCACGTCAAACATTGAGTTAGAGTTCCAAGGTGCGGCATTATCACTTCAATTTACTGAAGATTTAGAAAGCGAGTTAGCGCGTTTACATGAGGAAGCAGACCGTGCGATTGCACAAGGTGTGACGTTGCTCGTGTTAACAGATGAGCTTGAAAACCCATTAACACCAACGATTCCGATGCTGCTTGCTGTCAGTAGCTTACATCAATATTTAGTGCGCACAGGAAAACGTACGCAAGTGAGCTTAATTGCGCATACAGCAGAGACGCGTGAAGTGCATCATTTTGCAGCGCTAATTGGCTTCGGTGTTGATGCGATTCACCCGTACTTAGCATACGCAACGATTCAAGAAGCAATCGAAAACGGTCATTTAGAGCTAACGTATGACAAGGCGGTGCGCAAATTCCGTAAAGGCGCGAGCGAAGGCGTTGTAAAGGTCATGTCAAAAGTCGGCATTTCAACTGTGCAGTCATACCGCGGCGCACAAATTTTCGAAGCAGTCGGCATTTCGCAGCAAGTGATCGACGCACATTTCACAGGAACAGCGTCACAAATTGATGGCATCGACTTAAACACGATTGGTGAGGAAGCAAAACGACGCTTTGAGCAAGCAGACGACAAAGCCGAACTTGAATCAGGCTCACAATTCCAGTGGCGTGCAAACGGAGAGCATCATGCGTTCAATCCGAAAACGATTCATACACTGCAATGGGCGGCACGTAAAAATGATATCGGCTTATACCGCATGTTTTCAGAAATGGCGAATGAGGAGCGATTAGGCTTTTTACGTAACTTGTTTGCATTTAAAGCACGCACGCCGATTGCGATTGAGGATGTTGAACCAATTGAAGCAATTGTCAAACGCTTCAAATCAGGTGCGATGTCGTTTGGTTCACTGTCTCAAGAAGCGCACGAAACACTTGCGATTGCGATGAATCGTTTAGGCGCACGCTCAAATTCAGGTGAAGGCGGCGAGGACCCAGCACGCTTTACGAAAGATGCAAATGGCGATGACCGTCGCAGTGCGATTAAGCAAATTGCATCAGGACGTTTCGGCGTCAAGTCGCACTATCTTGTAAATGCAGATGAGCTACAAATTAAGATGGCACAAGGCGCAAAGCCAGGTGAGGGCGGGCAGTTGCCAGGTAATAAAGTGTATCCGTGGGTAGCGGATGTGCGCGGCTCGACAACAGGTGTTGGCTTAATTTCACCACCACCGCATCATGATATTTATTCAATTGAAGATATGGCACAGCTTATTCACGACTTGAAAAATGCGAACCGCTTTGCGCGCATTTCGGTAAAGCTCGTATCAAAAGCAGGTGTCGGCACGATCGCAGCAGGCGTTGCAAAAGGTGCAGCAGATGTCATCGTCGTTTCAGGCTATGACGGCGGTACAGGTGCATCACCGAAAACGTCGATTCAGCATACAGGCTTACCGTGGGAGCTCGGCTTAGCGGAGGCACATCAAACGCTTATGTTAAATGGACTGCGCGACCGCGTAACGCTTGAGACAGACGGCAAGCTCATGACGGGGAAAGACGTTGTGATGGCAGCATTGCTCGGCGCAGAGGAATTTGCTTTTGCGACAGCACCACTGATTGTCATGGGTTGCGTTATGATGCGTGCATGTCATTTAGATACATGCCCAGTCGGTGTCGCAACACAAAACCCAGAGCTGCGTGCGAAGTTTACTGGCTCAGCCGATCACATCGTGAACTACATGCGCTTTATCGCACAGGAAATGCGTGAAATGATGGCGAGCCTTGGTTTCCGTACGGTGGAAGAAATGGTTGGACGTACAGACATTTTACAAGTGAGCGAGCGTGCGATGAATCACTGGAAAGCATCACAGCTTGATTTATCGAAGCTGCTCTACCAAGTAGATGGTGTGCGCACGAAGCAGCAGGAACAAAATCACGGCATCGATGACAGCTTCGACATGATTCATTTACTGCAAGATGCAGCACCGGCAATTGAGCGCGGTGAAAAGGTGGAAGTGACGTATCACATTAAAAATACAGACCGCGTTGTCGGTACGATTGTCGGCAGTGACATTTCGCGCAAGTACGGAGAACAAGGGTTACCGGACGATACAGTGAAGCTCAACTTCATCGGCGCAGCAGGGCAAAGTTTCGGCGCATTTATTCCACGTGGTATGACGATGACGTGTACAGGTGACGTCAACGACTACTTCGGTAAAGGGCTATCAGGTGGGAAGCTTGTAGCAATCGCGCCAATTAAAGGTGAGCAGGAGAAAAACGTCATTGGTGGGAACGTCTGCTTATACGGTGCGACGAGCGGCAAAGTGTTTATGAACGGTCGTGCAGGGCATCGATTCGCAGTGCGTAACTCAGGAGCGAACATTGTCGTAGAAGGTATTGGCGATCACGGCTTAGAGTATATGACTGGTGGACGCGTCGTGATTTTAGGCGATGCAGGCAAAAACTTCGCAGCTGGTATGTCAGGCGGTATTGCGTACGTATTACCGACGAACGAAGCGGAATTTAAAGCGTTATGCAACATGGAGATGATTCGCTTTGAGCAGCTTGAATCACCTGCTGAAAAAGAAGCGGTGCGCCAATTAATTATCGAGCACTTAAACGAAACAGGCAGCAATAAAGCGCTCGATGTATTGGCGACGTGGGAAGATTGCGTGAAGCGATTCGTGAAAGTTGTACCGACAGATTACCAAGCAATGCTTGATGAGATGGAGAACTTTAAGCTACAAGGCTTTAACGAAAAAGAAGCGGCACTGCAAGCGTTCGCAAAGGCGACAGGCACGGAATACGCAGCGTCAAAATAAATGTGAGGACGGAGGGGTTAGTATGGGGAAACCAACAGGATTTATGGAGTTTAAACGACAAAAGACGACGGAGCAAAAGCCGCTCGCACGCATTGACCATTTCGGTGAGTATGCGGAGCGCTTAACCGATGAGCAGCTGCAAACACAAGGGGCACGCTGCATGGATTGCGGCACACCGTTTTGTCATATGGGCATTGAAATTCGTGGATCAGCAGCGGGCTGTCCGATTAACAACGTCATCCCAGAATGGAACGACTTAGTATACAACGGTAAATGGCAGGAAGCACTCGACCGCCTCCATTTAACGAACAACTTCCCAGAGTTCACGGGGCGCGTTTGTCCAGCGCCGTGTGAAGGCTCATGTGTGCTTGGCATTAACGAGCCATCTGTTGCGATTAAATCAATTGAACGTTCAATTATTGATAAAGGGTTTGAAGAAGGCTGGGTCGTGCCACGTATTCCGCGCCGCCGCACAGGGAAGACGGTTGCGATTATTGGCTCAGGGCCAGCTGGGTTAGCAGCAGCGGATGAGTTGAATCAGCAAGGGCATAGCGTCACAGTGTATGAGCGTGACGACCGTGCTGGTGGTTTACTGATGTATGGTATTCCAAACATGAAGCTTGAAAAAGACGTGATTGAGCGCCGCGTTCGCCTATTGCAGCAAGAGGGCATTGATTTTGTCTACAATACAGAAATCGGCGTTGACATTACGTCAGCCGAGCTGCGTGCTAAGTACGACGCGGTGCTGCTTGCGACAGGTGCGCAAAAGCAACGAGCGCTACGCATTGAAGGCTCGGAAGGAAAAGGCGTTGTGCTAGCGATGGATTATTTAACGAGCGTCACAAAAAGCTACGTGCAATCAAACTTCGAAGACGGTAACGCGATGAATATGGAAGGTAAAAACGTCATCGTCATCGGTGGTGGTGATACGGGAGCAGACTGTGTCGCAACAGCCGTTCGCCAAAACTGCAAGTCAGTCGTGCAGTTCGGCAAGCACCCGAAATTACCAAACGCGCGTACAGAAGAGACGATGTGGCCGAAAAATCCAGACACGTTTATGTTTGATTATGCGTATGAGGAAGTAGATGCGAAGCTCGGTCGCGATCCGCGTGAGTATTGCATTCATACCGAAAAAATCGTGTCAGACGTAGACGGCAACATTCAAGAGCTGCACACGATTTATATGGAGAAAATTCTCGGTGAGGACGGCTTTCATTATTTTAAGGAGTTACCGGGTACGGAGAAAGTTTGGCCAGTGGATTACATTTTTGTCGCAATCGGCTTCGAAGGTGTAGAGAAGCAGCTACCAGAGCAGTTTGGCGTCGAGCTTATTAACAACCGCGTCGCCGCAACGATTAAAAACTATGCAACGAACGTGCCAGGTGTCTTTACAGCAGGTGATGCACGTCGCGGTCAAAGCTTAGTCGTGTGGGCGATTAAGGAAGGGCGAGAAGCAGCCGCTGCGATGCATGCATTTTTAGCACAGGAAGCGGCCATAGTGTAACGTTATTTCTAATAGGAAGAAACGAGGTTTTACCCCCAAAGTATATGCCTCTTTCTTATAGATGAAGCAGCTTGTACATTTGCCGTACAAGCTGCTTTCTTGCGCTTTAAAACGCTTTCATAAAAAAATAATCAAGATGAAATTAATTCTCATTTAGAAAGCGCTTATTGAAAATAAAAAGGCAAATATCACAGCGGATTTGTATTATTTGTTTTCCGAGATGAGCGATTCATTACTAAAAGATAGGGGTAAAGAATCATGTGCTGCTTGAAACGATAGGCGGACTTTAGCGTGAGGCGAAATACCCCGAAGTCGCAAAGTACGAACGGCGAGGAGGCTCAAGTCATGCTAGCGCAAAGCCTGCTTTGACATGAAAAGTAAGCGCAATTCGTCGTGAATCATTATACAAGAAATAATGCCGATATATAAAATTGCC
This sequence comes from Caryophanon sp., assembly GCA_036309765.1. Classification (GTDB taxonomy): domain Bacteria; phylum Bacillota; class Bacilli; order Bacillales_A; family Planococcaceae; genus Caryophanon. Next base: position 13,483 of record JAXJTE010000053.1, read on the forward strand.
TGCAAAAACTGTTACATTAAAATGATTCTAATTTGTTGCATTGCTTTTCTATTTCGGTTAAGATGATGATTGACGATAAATGAGGGGCAAACCTCTCATAATGAACATATATACGGAGGTATAATAATGGCAACTTTAGAAATTAAAGATTTACACGTTGAAATCGACGGTAAAGAGATTTTAAAAGGTGTAAACCTTACAATTAATACAAACGAAGTACACGCAATCATGGGTCCAAACGGTACAGGTAAATCTACGTTAGCTTCAGCAATTATGGGTCACCCTAAATATGAAGTAACACAAGGTGAAATTTTACTTGATGGCGAAAACGTTTTAGAAATGGAAGTGGATGAGCGCGCACAAGCTGGTTTATTCCTAGCTATGCAATACCCATCTGAAATCGCTGGCGTAACAAACGCTGACTTCTTACGTTCTGCAATTAACGCACGTCGTGAAGAGGGCGATGAAATCTCATTAATGAAATTCATCAAAGAGTTAGACAAAACGATGGACTTCTTAGAAATGCCTGAAGAAATGGCACAACGTTACTTAAACGAAGGCTTCTCTGGCGGTGAGAAAAAACGTAACGAAATTCTACAAATGATGATGATCAAACCAACATTCGGTATTTTAGACGAAATCGACTCTGGTTTAGATATCGACGCATTAAAAGTAGTATCTAAAGGGATCAACGCAATGCGCGGAGAAGGCTTCGGCTGCTTAATGATCACGCACTACCAACGTCTACTTAACTACATCACACCTGACTACGTACACGTAATGATGCAAGGTAAAGTTGTGAAATCTGGTGGCCAAGAATTAGCTCAGAAATTAGAAGCTGAAGGTTACGAGTGGATCAAAGCTGAACTAGGTATCGAAGACGAAGCAGAACAAGCATAATTAAAGGAGGACGTTTAAGATGACGGTCGAAACAAAATTAGCGTTATCGGTAGAAGAAGTTCGCGCGTTCTCACAACAAAACGGAGAGCCACAAGCATTTACTGATTTCCGCGCTAACGCACTACAACAAGCGGCTGAGCTAGAGTTACCAAAGCCAGACCGCACAAATATTTCAAAATGGAACTTCATCGACGTAGCAGCACATACAGTTGAAAGTGCAGCATACGCTTCATTAAATGAATTACCAGAAACAGTGAAGGCAATCATTGATGCAGATGCACAACAAAACCTTTACATCCAACGCAACAACACACCAGCGTTCATTCGTGTATCAAGCGAATTAACAGCTAAAGGTGTCATCATTACAGATATCGAAACAGCTATTCGCGAGCATGCAGATTTAGTGGAGCAATACTTCATGACAACTGCTGTAAAAGTGGATGAGCATCAATTAACAGCTTACCACGCTGCACTTGTAAACGGTGGTGTATTCGTATACGTACCACGCAACGTGATCGTGGAAGAGCCAATTCAAGTTGTATTCGTACACGATAACGCAGAAGCTTCATTATTCAACCACGTATTAATCGTTGCTGAGCAGTCTTCAGCGGTAACTTACGTTGAAACATACATTTCAACAGTGGAAGAAGCAAAAGGTCAAGTGAACGTTGTAACAGAAGTTATCGCAAAAGACAACGCACAAGTAACATTCGGTGCGGTAGATAACTTAACAACTGGATTCACAGCTTACATGAACCGTCGTGGTCACGCTGAGCGAGATGCAAAAATCGACTGGGCATTAGGTTTAATGACGTCTTCAGATACAATTTATGAAAACACAACAAACTTAATCGGTGACAACTCAACATCTGATTTCAAAATGGCGACAGTTGGTACTGGCACGCAAAAATTAAACTTCACAACATTAATTCGCCAATGGGGTAAAAACTCTGATGGGCAAATTTTAAAACACGGTGTAATGAAGGATTCAGCGCAATCAATCTTTAACGGTATTGGTCACATTATGAAAGGCGGCACGAAAGCAAATGCAGAGCAAGAGTCTCGTGTATTAATGCTTTCTGAAGGTGCGCGTGGCGATGCGAACCCAATCCTTTTAATTGATGAAGATGATGTAACAGCAGGACACGCGGCATCTGTAGGACGTGTTGACCCGACTCAACTTTACTACTTAATGAGCCGCGGTATTTCACAAACAGAAGCAGAGCGCCTTGTAATTCACGGATTCCTTGCGCCAGTTGTGAATAACTTGCCAATCGAAGGCGTTAAAAAGCAGCTGACGGAGGTTATCGAAAGGAAAGTTCGATAATGCTAAAAGACATTAAAAGCTATTTCCCAATTTTAAATCAAGAAATTAACGGGTCTCCACTTGTATATCTTGATAGCGCAGCAACTTCACAAAAGCCAATTCAAGTAATTGAAGCAGTGAAAAGCTATTACGAGCTAGACAATTCAAACGTTCACCGCGGCGTGCATACATTAGGTAACCGCGCAACGGATGCGTATGAAGGAGCACGTGAAAAAGTACGAAAATTCATTAATGCAACATCAACGCAAGAAATCATCTTTACTCGTGGGACAACAACTTCGATTAACATGGTGGCGAGCGGTTATGCGCGTCAAAATTTAAAAGAAGGTGACGAAATTGTCCTCACATATATGGAACACCATGCGAACTTAATTCCTTGGCAGCAAGCTGCAAAGGCAACAGGCGCGGTGTTAAAATATATCGACTTAGAAGCAGACGGTACGATTTCTTTAGAAAACGTCCGCAAACAAATGACATCGAACACGAAAATTGTTTCGATGGGTATGGCTTCTAACGTGATGGGCAGCATTAACCCGATTAAAGAAGTAACGCAAATTGCACACGAACACGGTGCGATCATGGTCGTAGATGCAGCGCAAGGCGCACCGCATTTACGCATTGACGTACAAGATTTAGACTGTGAATTCCTTGCGTTCTCTGGGCATAAAATGTGCGCTCCTACAGGTATTGGTGTACTATATGGTAAAAAAGCAATCCTTGAAGAGATGGAACCTGTGGAGTTCGGCGGCGAGATGATCGATTTCGTCGGGCTACACGATGCAACGTGGAAAGAGCTTCCGTGGAAATTCGAAGGCGGTACCCCGATTATTGCAGGTGCAGTAGGGTTAGGCGCAGCAATCGACTTTTTAGAGGAAATTGGGCTTGATAAAATCGCAGCACATGAGCACGCTTTAGCAGCTTATGCGATGGATCAACTTGAAACAATCGATGGTTTAGCAATTTATGGACCACGCGATGCGAATAAACGATGCGGTTTAGTAACATTCAACTTAGACGATGTACATCCACATGATGTGGCGACTGTGTTAGATATGAATGGCATTGCTGTTCGTGCAGGTCATCACTGTGCTCAACCGCTTATGAAATGGTTAAATGTGACCGCTACGGCACGCGCGAGCTTCTACGTTTATAACGACGAGGAAGATATCGACAAGTTAGTAGCAGGATTGCGTACGGCGAAGGAGTATTTTAACGATGTCTTTTAATAATTTAGATCAATTATACCGCTCAGTCATTATGGATCACTATAAAAACCCACGTAACAAAGGCGCTTTAAATGATACGAGTGTCACAATCGATATGAACAACCCGACTTGTGGCGACCGCATTCACTTAACGCTTTTAGTGGAAGACGGCATTGTACAAGATGCAAAGTTTGACGGCGAGGGCTGTTCAATTTCAATGTCTTCAGCATCAATGATGACACAAATCATCAAAGGAAAAACAGTCGAAGAAGCAAATGAGCTTGCCGAGATTTTTTCTAAAATGATGCTTGGTGAAGAATACGATGATGAAAAATACGACCTTGGTGATGTGGAAGCATTACAAGGCGTTGCAAAATTCCCAGCGCGTATTAAATGTGCGACGCTATCTTGGAAAGCAATGCAAAAAGGCGTAAAGGAACAATAAGTTATTCGTGCAGCAGAGGTCGTGTCCGCGCGACCTGCACGACATAGCAATCGAACGGAGGACAACAACATGGCGAAAAAAATGCCAGATATCGGCGATTACAAGTATGGTTTCCATGATAAGGACGTATCAATTTTCCGTTCAGAACGTGGTTTAACAGAAGAAATCGTTCGTGAAATTTCAAGTATGAAAGAAGAGCCACAGTGGATGTTAGACTACCGCTTAAAAGCTCTACACAAGTTTTATGAAATGCCAATGCCTCAATGGGGTGGCGATCTTTCATCATTAAACTTTGATGAAATTACGTACTACGTAAAGCCATCTGAAGCAACGCAAAAGTCTTGGGATGAAGTACCTGAAGAAATTAAAGCAACATTTGATAAATTAGGTATTCCTGAAGCCGAGCAAAAATATCTTGCGGGTGTATCTGCTCAGTACGAATCTGAAGTAGTTTACCACAACATGAAGCAAGATTTACAAGACATGGGGATCGTGTTCAAAGATACGGATTCTGCATTAAAAGAAAATGAAGATATCTTCAAAAAATACTGGGGTACAGTAATCCCTTACACAGATAACAAATTCTCTGCGTTAAACTCAGCTGTATGGTCTGGTGGTTCATTCATTTACGTACCAAAAGGCGTAAAAGTAGACACACCATTACAAGCGTACTTCCGTATTAACTCTGAAAACATGGGTCAATTCGAGCGTACATTAATTATCGTAGACGACGAAGCATCTGTACATTACGTAGAAGGTTGTACAGCACCAGTTTACACAACGAACTCATTACACTCAGCTGTAGTTGAAATTATCGTTGGTAAAAACGCTTACTGCCGTTACACGACGATTCAAAACTGGGCGAATAACGTTTACAACTTAGTAACGAAGCGTACAGTTGTTGAAGCGGGCGGTACGATGGAGTGGATCGACGGTAACATCGGTTCGAAATTAACGATGAAATACCCAGCTTGTATCCTTAAAGGTGAAGGCGCTCGTGGTATGACATTATCAATCGCTTTAGCTGGTCGCGGTCAGCACCAACATGCAGGCGCGAAAATGATTCACTTAGCACCAAACACATCTTCAACAATCGTTTCTAAATCGATTGCTAAACAAGGTGGTAAAGTAACGTACCTTGGTCAAGTGAAATTCGGTAAAAACGCGAAAGGCGCTCGTGCAAACATCGAGTGTGATACGTTAATTATGGATAACGAGTCAACTTCAGACACAATTCCATACAACGAAATGTTAAACGACCAAGTATCTTTAGAGCACGAAGCGAAAGTTTCAAAAGTATCTGAAGAGCAATTATTCTACTTAATGTCTCGTGGTATTTCTGAAGAGGAAGCGACAGAAATGATTGTAATGGGCTTCATTGAGCCATTCACTAAAGAATTACCAATGGAATACGCAGTAGAAATGAACCGTCTAATCAAGTTCGAGATGGAAGGTTCAATCGGTTAATTCGATTTTCAACGACTCTCATGCAGCTGCATGGGAGTTTTTTTGTATAATGAGAGGGAAATAGTTTTTTAATTTTGTTGCTCGTCGCCGCCTACATTTCAGAACGATTCCACGCATTTTCTTTGAAATATCCAGTTGAATGAGGATTGGAAGTAGAAATGAATTTGAGTTTGTTAAATTGGATAGGTACTACAATCAAGTACAAAAAATGAAAAGGATATTCAGTATAAGTTAGAGGATTGTTACGAGCAACATGTTGCAACAAGAATTTCATCTGTAATAAGTTTGAATGTATATTCAATTCAGCTAAATAGAGATACATGTCATATTGAATACAAAGATGAATTTTCGAGTTAGTATAGGTGTTAGACAGTGCGAGCTGAAATAAAGAAGTAAGCTGGAGATGTTGATTAGCCTTCTGACAGCTAGCATAATCAGTATTTAATTTTATATTTTAATTTGTACACGAACGTTGTAGCTGGTAGCGTAGCGGCGAGACTCCTTGGGGAAAAGCGTGAGACTTGAGACCCCACAGACACGACGTAGGAGTGTCGAGGAGGCTCAAGCCACGCCCCAGGAAAGCGAGCCGCAATACGCGACCAGTAAAACCAAGGCTAATCAACATATAAAAAATAACATTGAACGGAGGCGTGGGCATTGATTTATATTGGTGCTACGGGGTGGAGCGACCATCCTTTATTGTATAGCGAGGCAACTGCCGCGCGTGACAAACTATTTGATTATAGCGGACATTTTCCTTGCGTAGAACTCGATACATCGTTTTATGCAATCCCACGCCCTGAAACGATTGATAAATGGTGCAGCGAGACGCCCGACAGCTTTCAGTTTATCGTGAAAGCGTATCAGGGCATTACGGGGCATCAGCGCGGTGACGATGTGCCGTTTGAGACGAAAAACGATATGTTTAATGCGTATCGCACAGCGCTCAATACGTTTCAAGCGCACGGAAAACTAGCTTGTGTACTTGCGCAGTTTCCACCGTGGTTTGATTGTAAAAAGGAAAACATTACGTATTTGCGTTATTTGCGTCAGCAGCTCGTCGATTACCCAGTGGCGATTGAGTTTCGCAACGAGACGTGGTATCAGGAAAAATATCGTGAGCGGACACTTGCGTTTTTAGGTGAGCAGCGTTTTATTCACGTCGTCTGTGATGAGCCGCAAGCAGGTAGTGGTTCGGTGCCGCTCGTGCCAGTTGCGACGCATGAGAAGGCATTTTTACGCATTCACGGGCGCAATTTGCACGGCTGGCGAAACATCGGCAGTGCGGCAGATTGGCGAAAGGTGCGTACGCTGTATGATTACAACGACGAGGAGCTAATGCAGCTTGTCGAACATACGAAAACGCTTGAGCGCGATGCACAGCACGTTTTCGTTATTTTTAACAACAACTCAGGTAGGCATGCGGCAAAAAATGCGAAACAGTTTCAACAGATGATGAACATTACATATACGCATTTGTCGCCGAAACAAATTGATTTATTTGAAGGGGAGTTTTAATGGGAGCGTTTGTATTAACGGTCATTGCGATTTGCGCAGGGTTTTTAGGTGCGCTGCTTGGGCTAGGTGGCGGCGTTATTTTAGTGCCAGGTGCGTTATTTATTAGCGCAGCGACGGATTGGATTTCGCCGCTCACCCCGCAATCAGCAGTTGGTTTGTCGGTGATGATGATGATTTTTACAGGGCTTGCTTCGACGATTTCGTACATGAAGTCAGGGTTCGTCGATTATAAAGCGGGGCTGCTCTTTTTTGTAGGGGCAGCACCAGGAGCCATTGTCGGTGCGATGTTAAACGGTCGCTTTGACGTCGATTCATTCAATTTATTTTTTGGTGTGCTGCTCATTGTGCTTGCGACGATTATGCTCATTCGTGATTACATGAAGCCGATTGATTTTTTCGTTAAGCGTGCGAAGACGAGGACGTTTACCGATAAAAGTGGAGAGGCGTATACGTATGGTTATCCTGTGAGTATTGCGCTTGTGTTATCGTTTGTTGTCGGCACGCTGTCGGGCATGTTCGGCATCGGTGGTGGTGCGCTACTTGTGCCGGCGATGCTCGTACTATTTCATTTCCCACCACATATTGCGGTGGCTACGTCGATGCTGCTTGTGTTTTTATCGTCACTTGTGAATGCAGGCAGTCATATGGCGCTTGGCAACATCCCATGGGCAGTAGTGTTGCCAGTCGTCATTGGTGGATATATTGGTGGTAAGCTTGGCGCCGCGACGAGTAAAAAAATGCAGTCGAAAACACTCGTTGTCATTTTGCGCATTGTGCTACTCATCATGGGTATTCGTTCTGTTATGATTGGGTTAATCGGTTAATTTGAAAGGAGGGGGCATCGTGAAGAAGGAAACAATTCGTATATTACATACAAATGACGTGCATAGTCATTTTACGTATTGGCCGCAAATGGCACGTTTTATTCAGCAGCAACGCCAGGAAACGCGCATGCAAGGTGAGGAGCTGATCGTTGTGGATTTAGGTGACCATATTGATCGCTCGAATTTTTTTACGGAGGCGACGCTCGGAAAAGGCAATGTGACGCTGTTGAACGAGGCGGGCTACGATATTGTGACGATTGGCAATAACGAAGGCATTACGCTCGACCATGACGATTTAAAGACGCTGTATGACGGGGCGAGCTTTGAAGTCATCGTCGGCAATTTAGAAAGTAAAAATCAGCTGAATCCGTCGTGGTTAAAGCGCTCGACGATTTACACGACAGCGCAAGGGACGAAAATTGGTTTTGTATCCGCGACGGCCGATTTTCGCGTGTTTTACGACAAGCTTGGCTGGGAGACGACAGAGCCGCGTCAAGCGATTATTGCAGAGGCGGCAGCACTACAACCACATGTTGATTTCATCGTCTGCTTGTCGCATTTAGGACGCTATGAAGACGAGCTGCTTGCACAGGAATGCCCACAGCTAACAGTCATTTTCGGAGCGCACACACATCACGTTTTTTTACACGGTGAAGTGCATTACGGCGTGCTGCTAACGGGCGGTGGCAAATACGGGCAATATATTGGGGAATTGACGCTCCAATACGACGAGGCGCAGCGCAAAATTGTGTACCGCAACACGCGCTTACTGGATTGCTCGCAGCTACCAAAAGAAGTAGGTGATGCTTCGTTTGAGCTGTCATTAATTGAGGAGGCGAAAAAGCAACAGTACGAGCCGCTTTTTTATTTACCGAAGTTTTTAAATAAGGAATGGTATCATCATTCACAGCTATCGCGCTTTTTTGCGGAGGCGTTATTTGCGCAAATTGAAGGCGATTGTGCGATGTTTCATGCGGGGATTTTCAAGGATGATTTACAGACAGGTGATGTGACGGCATACGATTTGCATCGCATTTTGCCGCATCCGATTAACGTTTGTGTCGTCGAACTTAGCGGCGCACAACTAAAAGAGGCGTATTTGCAATCATTTAACGACGAATGGCCGCGCAAAGAGATGAAGGGGCTTGGTTTTCGTGGTGTTGTTCTAGGTAAAATGCTTCATTATAACATGCGTTTAAATACCCATCATGAGCTAGAGGTGAATGGGCAAGTCGTGGATACGAAGCGTTTGTACAAGCTCATAACGCTTGATATGTATACGTTTGGCTTCTTCTTTCCAAGCTTTAAATACGCGCCAAAAGAGTATATTTTGCCCTATTTTTTACGTGATATTTTTAAGCATTATGCACAAAAAATATTTATTTAAGCGTTGTCTTACGTATTTCTAAATATTAAATTAGCGGCTATAATAAGAAATAGTTACTTCTATACTAGAGAGGATGCGATATACGATGCGGTTGATCTCAATTGATACGCTAAAAGTAGGAATGATCATCGGGCGTACAATATGGAATGAAGCTGGACATCCGTTATTACAAAAAGGCGTCAAAGTTTCACCAACAATTTTAGGTCGCTTAAAGCAGTTAAATATAAAATATATGTACATTGATGATGAACTCACAACAGGCATTGAGATTGAGGAAACAGTACCGGTGAAAGTACGTCAGCAAGCGGTAGCGAATATTACGCAATCATTTGACAGCATTCGTAAAATGGAAGGGAAGAAAGCATCGTACATTATCGAAAAGCAGGCGAAAGTGCTGAATTCATTAGTCGATAATTTACTCGATGCGATTTTAAATAGCAAAGAAATTTTGACGGTGTTAACGGATGCATATTTATACGATGAATACATTTACCAGCATTCGTTTCAAGTGTCGCTGTATGCGCTAGCGATTGGTCGAGAGCTAGGCTATAATGCGAACGAACTACATATTCTTGGGTTAGGGGCAATGTTGCACGATATTGGTAAAATGTCGATTCGAACAGAGCTGCTGCAAAAGCCAACGCGTTTAACCGATGCGGAATATGAGGAAGTAAAAACGCACGCACGTCATGGCTTTGATATTTTACGTAACTTGCATACGATGTCGCTAATCGTGGCGCACTGTGCGTTTCAGCATCATGAAAGACTGGACGGCAGCGGTTATCCACGCGGGCTCGTTGATTTTGAAATTCATCCGTATGCGAAAATTATCGCAGTGGCGGATGTGTTTGATGCAATGACGTCAAACCGTGTGTATCGTGACAAAATGTTGCCGTATGAGGCGCTTGAAATTATTGAAAGTGGTAAGGGTACGCTATATGATTCGAAAATTGTTGATGCATTAAAACGTACGGTGATGCATTATCCAAATGGCAGTGTCGTGTTACTAAGCGATGGGCGTCGTGGAGTTATTTCACGCCAAAATACAGCGACACCGGGCATGCCGTGGGTTCGTATTTTTGAGGAGAACGGGCAGCACTTAGCGGCTACATATGAATGTAATTTACAGCAGCACGCAGAGGTGACGATTGAAGCAGTCGATTTATCCTATACATACACATCAGACGTGTAAAACAGCAGGCGACAGCGCGTATGAAAGTTCATGCGATGCTGCTCGCCTTTTTGTTTTGTAGAGAGAATATTGCGTAGGACGATATACTACTTGTTGAGTATGTTGAAAATATGTTACATTGGCTTCAATGGACCATACAAAAAGCAATGGAGGCGGGAGTATGACATCTTGTAAACCGACAGCACAAAACGGGAGAAAAGAGCACGTACGTAAACCGGATTGGCTTAAAATTAAATTGAACACAAATGACGAGTACAAAGGGTTAAAAAAATTAATGCGTGACAAAAACTTGCATACTGTATGCGAGGAAGCACGTTGTCCAAACATTCACGAGTGCTGGGGTGAGCGCCGTACTGCAACGTTTATGATTTTAGGAGCTGTTTGTACACGCGCATGTCGCTTCTGTGCCGTAAAGACAGGCTTACCAACAGAACTTGATTTAGCAGAGCCAGAGCGTGTTGCAGATTCCGTTGAGCTAATGAACTTAAAGCATGTCGTTGTAACAGCAGTAGCACGCGACGACTTAAAGGACGGCGGGGCAAACGTATTTGCAGAAACTGTTCGTGCCATTCGCCGACGCATGCCGTTTACATCAATTGAAGTATTACCTTCAGATATGGGTGGCATCGAGGAAAACTTACAGCTATTAATGGATGCAAAGCCAGACATTTTAAATCATAATATCGAGACGGTGCGCCGTTTAACACCGAGAGTTCGCGCACGCGCTACATACGACCGCTCACTGGAATTTTTACGCCGTGCAAAAGAAATGCAACCGGACGTGCCGACAAAATCGTCGCTCATGATTGGCTTAGGCGAAACGTGGGAAGAAATCATTGAAGTAATGGACGACTTACGTGCAAACAATGTTGATATTATGACAATCGGGCAATATTTGCAGCCAACAAAAAAACATATTGCAGTACAAAAATATTATTCGCCGTTAGAGTTTGGCAAGCTGCGCAAAATTGCGATGGACAAAGGCTTTAGCCATTGTGAGGCAGGACCACTTGTGCGAAGTAGTTACCACGCCGATGAGCAAGTAAATGCCGCCGCAAAAGAACGTCAACGCCAAGGAGATAAAACGAGCGAAATTAGTTAATGAGGTGAGATGCTTTGAACGTAATAGTAGATGGATTTGAGTATGAGCTGATCACAAACTATCGAGAAAGCTTTAAAGAAGAAGATTTTAAAGGGCGTTATGCCGAAATTTTAAATAAATATGATTACATCGTCGGCGACTGGGGTTACGGTCAGTTGCGCTTAAAAGGATTTTTTGAGGACAAAAACCAAAAGGCGTCGTTTGATACGAAAATTAGCACACTCGCTGATTATTTATACGAGTATTGCAACTTCGGCTGTGCGTATTTCGTGTTAAAGAAAATCGGCAAAGTTGTCGAAGAAGTGCCTGTGGAAGTCGTTGAAGCAACACCGATTGTCGAAGCGGTAGAGCCAGCGCCAACAGACGAGCAATTATAAACGGAAAAAGGGAGATACGAACCGTCGTAAAGACATTCGCATCTCCCTTTTTTTATTAGTTCAGCAACTCACGCAAGTATTCGCGTAAGTCTTCCGCCTCGTCGCCTTCACGTTTATAAATATGCTCAATATAACCAGGTTCTTCGACATCATCCGGCCCCATAATCGCAAAGCGCCCAAACTGCATATCAAGCACAAGCACCTTCCCGAAGAAGCGGCTCGACTGTACAATCGCTAAATCGTAACGCAGCGTGCGACCTGTAAAGCTCACAAAGCGCGTTTTCGTATCTTCTACGTCATCATATAAGAAAAAACGTTCCATTTTTCATCACCTACCAATTCTACAGTTATGGTACTATAGAAAGGAAAAGCACCGCAACTTAAAATTCGTGGTGATTATCGTAACAGTTGAAATGGAGGATTCTACTATGTATTTCGTAGATCGTACAAAAATTACAGAAACATGTAAGCATTTAGATGAGATTTTAGCTATTTTTGAAGCAGGCACGAACTGGACGACAGAGCCGGTTGCACAGCTTGCCCTTCAACGTATTGCTCACAACGCAATGGAATCAATGATGGACGTCGGCAACGTCATTATCGACGGCTTTGTTATGCGCGACCCAGGTAGCTATGACGACATTATCGATATTTTATTAGATGAAAAGGTCATTCCAGCAAACATGGAAGCACCGTTAAAAGAAGTAGTCGCGCTACGTAAAATGATTGTGCGCGAATTTACAGCAGTAGATAACGAGCAAGTAGTGGACGTATTAACGCGCAACATCGAATCGTTAAAGCAGTTCTCACCACTTGTACAAAGCTATTTAGAAAATGAACTAGGTCCGATTTCGGCGTTTTTACCGGAGAAGGACTAATGAAACAATATAAGGCGTATTGCTTTGATTTAGACGGTACGGTTTATAAAGGCAAGCACGTCATTGACACGGCGGTTTCGTACATTCATATGCTGCAAGCGCGTGGCATCGAGCCGTTTTATGTGACGAATAACTCGTCAAAAACGACGGCGCAAATTCAAGAAACGTTGCGTGCATTTCACATTGAAGCACCGGCGACACACATTTATTCAAGTGCGATGGCGACTGCTCAATACGTGCAGCACCGTTACCCGAATGCGCGCGTTCGAATAATGGGTGAGGACGGCATTCGTGATGCAGCACAAACGGTTGGGCTACAGCTTGTAGACGGTGTGGAAGCGGACGTGTTTGTCATGGGTATTGATCGTCAGCTAACGTATACGACGCTTGCCGATGCGTGCAAAACCGTTCAAAACGGCGCGGCATTTGTCGCAACGAATGAGGACGTGAAGTTTCCGTCAGAGCAATACTTTTTACCAGGAAACGGCTCGCTCGCACGACTTGTGCAAGGGGTAACAGGTGTGGCACCGACGTACATCGGCAAGCCATCACCGGTTATGCTAGAGCTTATTGCCGAAACGTTTGGCTACGACAAGTCGGACATGGTCATGATTGGTGACAATTACGATACCGATATTTTAAGTGGCATTCGCTTTGGTATTGATACGATTCATGTGAACACAGGGGTAACATCGACAGAAGCGGCGTATGCAAAAGAGCAGCCGCCGACGATGCTTGTTGAAAACATGATGGTGTACGCGGAGCTAGAGAAGGAATAGATGAAAAAGGATTGTACTACAGTCGCGTCGACGTGTAGTACAATCCTTTTTGTTTATGCGAATGTTGTTTAAACACAACACGTAGTAGGTATATGTTAGGAAAGCATGAATCACATCACCACATCGGATTGTCTTCAATATATTGATAAATGTTTTTCACAAGCGCATCTACGTCGTCACCGGTTACTAAATCACCGTTAACGATCGCGTAAAGCCCCTCTGCACATTCCATACAGAAGCTTAAGCAGCCGTACTCAAGCACATCAATATTTGGGTCATTTTCAAGTATGTCATACGCAGCTTGTGCGCCGTTTGCTAAGTTGGTAATGCAAAATTCTACCATTGGATTCATCGTGTTGTCACCTCGCTATACGCTATGCTACGCTGTTTTTTTTTCTACGTCAAATGACACGTAAATCGCTTGTGAAAGTTCTCACAATGTTATATACTCGTAATTGAACTTTGTTACAAACTAGTGAACTATGCACAATTGAAGGAGAACAACATATGCGAAACTTAGTATTATTAGGTGGAGGATATGGTAACATGCGCGTATTACTGCGTCTTTTACCGAACCATTTACCTAATGACGTACAAATTACGTTAATTGATCGTACGCCATTTCACAGCTTAAAAACAGAATTTTATGCGTTGGCAGCAGGTACATCAACAGACAAGGAAGTGCGCGTTGCATTTCCAGACAATGCACGATTAAAATGCGTTTATGGGGAAATCGTAAAAATTAATCGTGAAGAAAAAGAAATCGAATTAGCAGACGGCACAGTTGTTGATTATGATGATCTAGTTATCGGATTAGGGTGCGAAGATAAATACCACGGCGTACCAGGGGCAGCAGATTACACACACAGCATTCAAACAATCGCAAAAGCACGCGTTACGTTTGAAAAGCTTTGTAGTTTACCACCTGGCTCAACAGTTGGGATTATCGGCGCTGGGTTAAGCGGCATCGAGCTTGCGAGTGAGCTACGTGAAAGCCGCGCAGATATAAACATTAAACTATTTGACCGTTCTCACCGTATTTTACGCGACTTCCCAGAGAAGTTAAGCGAGTACATTAAAGAATGGTTTGAAAAGAACGATGTAGAAGTCATTGCGAAGGCGAACGTGACAGCGGTAGAGCCTGGCAAAGTACACAATAACGACCAAGTGATTGAATGTGATGAAATCGTTTGGACAGCGGGCGTACAGCCAGTAGAAATCGTGCGTCATATGGATGCGGAAAAAGATAAATTTAACCGTCCAGTCGTAACGCAATACATGAACTTAATCGATGATGAGCACGTATACGTAATTGGCGATGCGGCATCATCTGATTTACCACCGACAGCACAGCTTGCAGAGGCGCAAGGTGAAATCGTCGTGAAAGTATTAAAATTGCGTTGGATGAATCAACCACTACCAGAGAAAATGCCAGACATTAAGCTAAAAGGCTTCATGGGCTCATTAGGGAAAAAGCAAGGCTTCGTACACTTAGCAGATACGACGGTAACAGGTCGCATTGCACGTTTAATGAAGTCAGGCTTACTATGGATGTACAAGCGTCAAAACTCGAACTAATAACAAAACCTTTACGTCAGCTGGAGCGGCGTAAAGGTTTTATTTGTTTTCAAAGGTGTTGAATAGCTAACGATTCGGCTGTTTGCTTCACACGGCTTCGCTTTTCTGAGGCGTGGCTTGAGCCTCCTCATCGTTCGTACCTCACGACTGCGGGGTCTCAAGTCTCACGCTGTTCCCCAAGAAGTCTCGCCGCGGCGCTCACAGCCAGCTACATCGCGCGTTTCATTTCGATTGGGTGATGAAGACCGCGATGCTGCTGTATAAAAGGGGTTAATAAACAGACGTGACTTGTTTTGTCGGATGGCTATTCGCGTATTACAGCTCGCTTTTAGTCATTCACAAAGCTGTTAAAAACGTAGATGGTGATTAACAGTTATAGTGAGAGCAACATCGTTAAGCTGATGTAAACCCTAGCTCCTCAAGCTTTTGGAACACAGGCTTTAGCTGAATATAGCCTTCACCGATGACCTCGTCGTTAATTAATACGAGCGGGTAAAAAAATTCCTCGTCTTCAATACGTGCGGCATAATTGGCATCGCGTTCGTCAAGCTGCTCATTCTCAATATCGATGTATCGAATGATAAAAGAATATTCTGGATATTTACGGCGAATTGCGGCATCGAGCCATTCGTACGTATCTTTTGAAGAAGGGGCATTGACGCAACTTGCGCATAAAATATCGGCGCCATAAATCTCAATCGTTGGCTGTAAGTCGTGCATGAAAATTCCTCCGTTTCGTATTCTACAATGGACTTTTACGTTGCATATAATTATAATCATTATAAAGAAAGGAGTCGAGTGACAAATGACAGAAGCAGCACAAAAAGAACAAGTACAAGAAGTTTTAGATAAATTACGCCCATTCCTATTACGTGACGGGGGCGACTGTGAATTAGTAGATATTGAGGACGGTATTGTAAAGTTACGTCTACTTGGCGCATGCGGTAGCTGCCCATCTTCTACGATTACATTAAAAGCTGGTATCGAACGTGCATTATTAGAAGAAGTACCAGGTATTATTGAAGTAGAGCAAGTGTTTTAATAAAAAAAGCGGTCACATTCAACATCGAATGTGATCGCTTTTTTTAGGATTGTAGCTGTGCGCGGCGTTGCTCACGAATGGCACGCACTTGCTCCCAGCGTTCTTTGGCCATCTCAACGATTTTTGCATCGCCACCGAGTGATTGACGTTCGATAATGCGCGAGAAGAAACGCGTTGCTTGGTCGATTTCATCAAGGCGTACGCCAAGCTCACCAATCATGTACAGCACGCGCATTTCGGACATATTGAGCTTCTCATAATCGCCTGTCGAATACGATTGTTCGTACTGCATGTAAGCAAGACGAAGGAAGCGCATTTCTTGAGGCTTGTTTTCGATTTCGCGGTATAGCCAAGCGATGCGAAGCAATAAACCAGCTAATAAAATGTGGCGTTCTTGTTTAATCGTTCCACATAAAAAGGCAAGTTTATATGCTTGGATTGCTTGCTGTGCTGTGCGCTCCCCATTGAAATGATGAGGCGTCCAGTACGCACATACTTGGTCGTTTAGCTTTTGCTGTACCCCCGGCGCAAAGTAAGGTGAAAAATCTTCTGTAAATGAATAACCGCAATGCTCGCAAACGAACACATTATAATAGTAACCTTTTGGCGAATTTTCTTTGTACATCGGGTAAAAGTCAGTATCGGTATGCTCGATTCGCACTGCATTTTTACGGATTTTTAACGATTTAAAAGATGATTTGCAATGTGGGCAATCAAACTTTTTTTCATAATATGGCGAAATTTCCATCGAAAGAACCTCCTTTTTATGTGAATTTATGTGTATTGGAATAAAGCTTAAAGTAGTTACATTATATCAGTAGTTGTGGACATCTGCTCGTATTTCAAGCGAATTGATTGAAAAATGTTTCTGAAATATAGATAATGAGTGTATAAAGGAAGGTGACCGGAAATGGCAGTAGAAAACCAAGTAGTAATCATTACCGAGGCAGCAGCATTTCGCATTAAAGAAATGATGGAGCACAACGAAGAAGAAGGCGCATTTTTACGCGTAGGCGTGAATGGCGGTGGCTGTAGCGGCTTAACGTACGGCATGTCCTTTACGATGGATAAAAATGACGATGACCTCGAAGACGAACAGCACGGCTTACAAATTGTCGTATTAGCAGAGGACGCACCGATCTTAAAAGGCACAAGAATCGACTACAAGCAATCGCTTATGGGCGGCGGCTTCACGATCGACAATCCGAATGCGATTGCGAACTGCGGCTGTGGCACAAGCTTCAAAGCAGCAGCACGACCAGCAGAACCACAACCTTGTGAATAAATGAGAACCTCCTTCGATTGTATGTTAGGGAACATGCAGGCGAGGGAGGTTTTTTATGACTCTTATATTAAAAAAAGGATATAATTTACGTATAAAGATTTAGGTTACATAGGGGGCGAGTTTTTTGAATGCGTCAAAAGAGATGTTTTATAAACTCTTAGGAGAAGACAGAGAAGATGATAGGTGGGATTTTAAAAGAGACATACACACTAAGCCTAAAGAAAAATTTTATCAATTATTAAAAGACATATTAGCTTTTTCAAATAGTGGGGGTGGCTATCTTCTGTTAGGTATTGATGATAAAGAGCATAAAATTGTTGGAGTGGAACAAGAAATAGATGCTGCAAATTTAGGGCAACAAATTCATACAACATTAGGAGTAAGAGTGAAGTTTGAATTGAACTATTTTGAAGGGAATTTTAAAGAAGATAAAGTTAAAGTGGGAATAATGTACATTCATGAAGGAGAGAGAATTCTTACTGCACCTAAAGCTTTAACTAGTGATTCAAGTACAATAATTCAAGCTGACACCGTATATGTACGAAGAAATACTAGTAGTATCAACGCAAATAGAGATGATTTAGAGTCTTTGGCGTATAAACTTGGAAAAAAAGGTTTTTATGAGTATAGCGAAAAAGATAAAGAAATAATAGAAAGAAATAAGGAGTTTCAAGATAAATATTCTAGAATACATGAATATTTGAAAGATAAATTTCAGTTTACAGCTATTAATTTCAGTTACAAGTTAAATGAATTACACAATTTCCAAATAAAATATAACAAATTAGAAATTGCTATGTTATTAGGTTTTGAAGAAGATAAGGTAGATGAGTATTTTAATGGATATAGGTTGCCTAAGCTTGAGCATATTTTAAGAGCTAATGAGATTTTTTCTTTGCCAAGCGATTATTTCTTTCATCATACTTTTTACGAAAGAAAACCATTAGTGCATAATCCTATGATTTAATTATTGTATTATCGAAAAAGTTGAAAATAAAGGTAAATTATTTGATTTGGATTATAATAAATTTTTTGCTAATGTACTCTTTGATTTAGGAAAGTCTCTATACAATTTTATTCGATGGTTAAATTCACCTAGAATAAAAAAGCCTATAGACGACTTAGATATACTTTTTAGTGGCTATAATGAGTTTTTTGATTATGTGGAAGATTTAGGGGATGAAGAATTTTATAAATTTCGTAAGCATCTAACAACACAATATTATAAGCTTCTAGAGAAAATAGGTCCGGATAGAAACGCTATAAGGCATTCTATAGATGAAGAAGACTTTATTTTGGACATTGTAGGAATGGATAGTGAATTGGTTTGTCGATTAATAAACGAATCTATTCATAAGATAACTATAGATGATGGAGATATTAACGTAACTTATTATTATGAAGAAGAGATTGAAAATCTGACTTGTAGATATCGAAGCTATAATAGTGAGGAAGTTAAGTTAGTGATTACGAATGAAAGAAAAATAAATGACATCGTTAACTAAACTAATGCAAGGTGGGCGTAAGCGAGGAAAGCCTGCCTCGACGTGGAGAGCAATTATCGCTTATTCTTTTTCTTCACTAACTCCCGACCGATATCGGTTGAAAATCCCCTTCGAAACAAATAGAATAAAAATATAGGAAAATGTTTGAAAAACAACTGCGGCGATCAGTGCAAGCTGAAAAGCGGTAGTGTGAAACGAAGAAAAGGTGGTTGTGCGTGTGAGTAAACCAAATATTGTCGTCTTAGGTGCAGGTTACGGTGGATTAACAACAGCTGTTAATTTAAAGAAAACAGTCGGAACACAAAACGCAAATATTATTTTGGTCAATAAAAACGATTATCACTACGAAACAACGTGGCTACATGAAGTAGCGGCGGGTACCATTTCACCACAGCGAGCGAGCTATGCGATTGAAGACGTTATCGGTAGCGGCATCGTGTTCAAAAAGGAGACGGTGACGAACATCGACGTAGCAGCGCGTAAAATCGAAACAGATGCAGGCGAGCTAACGTATGATTATTTAGTCATCGGCTTAGGCTTTGAAGGGGAAACGTTTGGCATTACTAGCTTGAAGGAGCATGCGCTGTCGCTTGCGGATTTAAACCAAGCACGTCGCGTACGTGAGCATATTGAGCAGCAATTCGTGTCATGGACGAAAGACGATGTGAAGGACGATACGAAGCTAACGATCGTCGTTGGTGGAGCAGGATTTACGGGCATTGAGCTGTTAGGTGAGCTTGCAAACCGCGTGCCAGAAATTTGCGCGGAGTTCAACATTCCGACAGAAAAGGTGCGCATCATTTGCGTCGAGGCAGCACCGACTGTATTACCAGGCTTTGACGAGGAGCTTGTCGCATTTGCGAAAAATTACTTATCGTCAAAAGGTGTCGAGTTTTCAATCGGTACGCCGGTTGTTGAAGCGACAGCAGCAGGTGTGAAAATTAAAACAGGTGAAGATACGTTTGATTTCATCGAAGCAGGCACAGTGATTTGGGCAGCAGGTATTCGAGGCAACTCATTAATCGAATCAAGCGGCATTGAAAATAATCGTGCGCGTATTATGGTCGAACAAGATTTACGCGCACCAGGCTTTGATGATGTGTTTATCGTTGGTGATTGCGGCGTCTTTTTAAATCCTGAAACGGAGCGTCCATACCCACCGACTGCACAAATTGCGATGCAGCAGGCAGTCACAATCGCAAAAAACATTCAGCACTTACTAAACAACGAGCCAACAGAAGGATTCGTTTATAGCGATAAAGGGGCGGTTTGCTCGCTCGGTCATAGCTCAGCAATCGGCGCACCGTTTGGCAAAAAGGTTATCGGCAAGCCAGCAGCCGCGCTGAAAAAAGTAGTAGACAACCGCGCGTTACTGTTAATTGGTGGCCCGACGCTTGTTGCGAAAAAAGGGAAGTTCAAACCGTTTTAATGAAGTACATAGCTGTCCGAGCATTCGGGCAGCTATTTTTTACATAAGGGGGATTTCGGATGAAAATGGAACGTGGAAAAGTGTGGCTTGGCGCGGGCGTCATCGTCACGAACAGTCGCGGGGAGTGGCTCGTCGTGAAAAAAACGTATGGCGGCTTAAAAGGAGTATGGTCGATTCCAGCGGGCTTTGTCGATGTCGGCGAGACGCTTGATGCGGCGGCGAAGCGAGAGGTGCTCGAGGAGACGGGCGTTGATTGCGTCATTCAAGGGGTGTACGGTGTGCGTAGTGGCGTCATTCGCGATGATGTGAGCGACAACATGGTTATCTTTTATGCACATGCGGACAACACGACGATTACGATTGAGGAGCGCGAGTTAAGCGATGCGCGTTGGATTCATCCGACCGAGCTTGCGACGGATCCGGTATCGTCGTTTATGTTACGAATTTTTGCGACCGAGGGGAACTTACAGCAGCCGCTTCAAGTGCAAAAGGACGTCGAGCCCGATCCGATTTTTGGCTACACTGATTACAAAGTATTTTTATAAATGTAAAAATGATGTAGAAATTGCGAGAAATTGCTCGTTCATGTACACTTAAGCTAGCGAGGGGGGTATGTGGAATGGGTGAAATTGCAATTGAGCAAGTAATCGTTTCAGTCGTACTATTTTTTGTCATGTTTTTTGGTATTGGATTTTTGTTGAATATGTTGCTGCGCGTAACGTGGATGATGGCGCTCGTGTACCCGATTATCGTTGCGCTCATTGTCGATGAAGTGAGCTGGTATGAATACATAATGAAGCCGACGTCTGCATGGCCGGCGCTTATTGAACGATTTGGCGCGCTACAGCTTGGCGATGCGGTCATTCTAACAGGTGGCTTTTTAGGCGCAGTCGTATCGGGTATAACGATGCGTATGCTACGAGCAGCAGGATATCGAATGTTTTAGGCGGCGCAATCATTTGTGCCGTTTTTTTATTGTTTATTATAGAAATTTGTTATTTTAAAGGATGTACAGATTTCTCCTATAATTTTGAGTACAATAGTGTATGGAGAAAGGAAGTTTAGCAGATGATGAAAAAATGGGGACTCGCTTTTCTTGTAAGTATGAGTGCTTTTAGTGCGCACGCCGCAGCAGAAGGCATCGTGACAACAGAGGAACGAGCAATATATGATGCAACGACGAATGAGCAAATCGGACGCATTATGCCGAATGTGTATTACGAAACGTTGTACGACACGAGCAAGCAGTTTTACGTGCAAGTCGAAACAGCGACGGGCTACGTGTTAAAAGATGAAGCGGTTCAGCCAGCCGATTTGCAAGTGCCAACGCCGAAAAATACGATGGTAACGATTGCGACAAATGGCGAGGCAGTGTTTTATAAAGGAAAGGACTTGCGCGAGCCGATGTACGTCGCAGCACCCGACCGTCGCTTTTACGTGACAAACGAGACCGAAACGTATTATGAGGTGCTATTGTTTGAGCAGGCGGCGTACGTGAAAAAGAGCGACGTGCGTGAAGACCGCGGTATACCCGTGCTGCTTTATCACCATTTACTGCGTGATAGAGAAAACGAAAACTACCGCAACAATTCGACGCTCGATCCGTTAACGTTCATTATTCAAATGGAGTACTTAAAGGATTCGGGCTATGAAACGATTTCGCTAGATGATTTGTATGCATACATTAATGGCGAGAAAAACATTTCGGCGAAGTCATTTGCGCTAACGTTTGACGATGGCTTATCGACGACACAGCGTTATGCATATGAGTTGTTAAAGGCGTTTAACTTTAAGGCGACGAACTTTATTATTACGTCGCGCATTCCACCAGTGGAGCGCTTATTTGACCCGAACACACTACAGTTTTTAAGCTTGAAAAATATGGACAGCATGCGCGATGTGTTTTCGTTTGAAGGGCATACGCACAACATGCATTACTTCATGACCAACAGTTGTGGAGCGCTCGTATGTGGTACAGCAGAGGCAGTTTCAGCAGACATTGCGACGAGCTTAGCTGTTATGCCGCACAAATATGTCGCGTATCCGTTCGGGCAGCATAAAGACGAAACGACGCGCCTCCTAAAGCGAGCAAACATTAGTATGGCATTTACGACGCGCAAAGATTACGTGCATGTCGGTGAGGATTTATACCGCGTACCACGCATCGACGTACAGCGCTCGATGACGTTCCCAGAGTTTAAAGCGTTATTTGAATAGCAAAAAGGGGTGTGCGAAAAATCCGCGCATCCCTTTTAAAATACTGTGTAAAATAATGTCGAGACGAGGACGCCGGTTAAACAGCCTGCGTATACCTCGCTTTTTTTATGCCCGAGCAGCGTTTTTAAGTCCTCGCGAATGACCGCATCACGAGTCGCGTCATTGACCGTGCGCAAGTCGTCAAACAGCTGTGCCACTTGGTCATACAGCTCGTTAATGCTTGCGGCGTGCTGACCTGCCTCGTAGCGCACATGTGATGCGTCGTACATGACGATGACCGCGAACATCGCTGCGACGGCGAACAATCCAGAATCGAGCCCATGCTCAAAGCCAATTGCGGTGGCGAGTGCGCATACAGCCGCGGAGTGCGAACTTGGCATGCCACCTGTCGAGTTAAGTAAAGATAGATCGAATTTTCGTGTTAGTGCGTAATGAATTGGTACTTTTAACAGCTGTGCAATGAACACACAGGCAAGTGCTAATAATAACGGTTTGTTTGCTAGTAATTCCACAACATCGCCCCCAACATCATCGTTACTATTAGTATAACGTGAATGATTTGAAAAAACGGATAATTCGGTGGTCGGAATATTCGCCAAGCGTTGAAAGTACGCTATAATAAAAGGCAGTATTGAAATTGGAGGCGTCATGTATGCAACTTACATTTACAGAACAAGTACAAACGGCGACGATCATTGTCGGCGTAACGAAAAACGTGCAGCCCGCAACGGTGCAAGCAATCGAGGCATTCATGCCAGTGCGTGATTTCGTAAAATCAGGTGATATTCAAACAGAAGCTGGTGCGTTAACGAAAATTCCAGTCGCGCACGAAACGGTAAAGCGCATTTTCTTTATCGGCTTAGGAAACGGTGACGTATCAACGGAGACGATTCGTAACGGCTTCGGTGCAGCAGCGAAAGCATTAAAGGAATCAAGCGTGACGATTGCACTTGAAGCGTTCACGAACGACACAATCGATGCACAGCAAGCAGCGTACTTAGCAGCAGAAGGGCTTGTGCTTGGTGGTTACAGGGTGCCGAACTACAAAACGACATCGAACGCACAGGACGTATCACTTGAAGCGGTAACGTTCATCGGTGAAGAAGACGAAGCGGTGCTTGAGAGCTTCACAGTCGGGCGCATTTATGCAGAAGCACAAAACGAAGCACGTAGCTTAGTGAACATGCCACCGAATTTATTAACGGCAACAGCACTAGCTGATTACGCAGTAGATATGGCAAATGAATTTGGTTTAGAAGTAGAAGTGCTGACGAAAGCGGAAATTACCGAGCTTGGCATGGGCGGCATTTTAGCGGTAAACCAAGGTTCTAGCGAAGAGCCGCGCGTTATTACGTTAAAATACAAAGCGACAGATGACTGGAGCGACGTGCTAGGGCTTGTTGGCAAAGGAGTAACGTATGACACAGGTGGTTATTCGTTAAAGCCTAAAGACGGTATGGTTGGCATGAAGGGCGATATGGGCGGTGCAGCAGCTGTGCTTGGTGCGATGCGTGTCATTGCACAGCTAAAGCCGGCGAAAAACGTTGTCGCAGTCATCGGTTCAACAGACAACATGGTGTCAGCGGATGCGATTAAGCCAGACGATGTCATTACGATGTATAATGGCAAAACAGTCGAAGTATTAAATACCGATGCAGAAGGTCGCTTAGTGCTAGCGGATGCCGTTGTGTACGCGCAGCAGCAAGGCGCAAATGCGATTGTCGATGTCGCAACGTTAACAGGCGGTGTCATTATCGCGCTTGGCATGGACAAAACAGGAGCGCTAACGAACGATGATGAATTATTTGAGACGTTACTTGAAGCATCAATGGATACGGACGAGTTCATTTGGAGATTGCCGTTAACGGAAAACGATAAAAAGCGCATTCGTAAATCAGATGTAGCGGACTACAACAATTCACCAGGACGCGACGGGCATATGATTTTTGGCGGCGGTTTCGTTGGTGAGTTTGTTGGCAACATGCCGTGGATTCATTTAGACATCGCAGGTACGTCAGAGGCGAAGTCAGCATCACCAATCGGGCAAGCAGGCGGCACAGGTGTCATGGTGCGCACATTAGCAGCGTTTGTTGAGGAGCTAGCGGAGAAGTAAAGAAAAGGGGTTGTACGCGTGTCGTGTAGACGCGCTGTACAATCCCTTTTTTTGTTTATTTTAGTCCTTGCTCTTTTTTCATGCGCTCGATCTCCGGCGCTAAATCATCTTGCACCGTATTTTTCCACGGCTTCACACCGGCAATGTATGATGAGCGCCCCATAATATGCCCGCCGACTGGACCGGTAATGAATAAAAACAAAATCCCAAGTAAAATACGTGGGTTGAACGTGTCCTCAATGAGCCAAAAATGAAAGAACACCCCGAGTAATATACACATGACACCGAGCGTTGTGCTTTTAGATGCCGCATGCGCACGCGTATATAAATCAGGAAGACGTACTAAACCAATTGCCGTCACGACGACGAACAACACCCCAACAGCGATGAAGAAAATTACGATACTATTTGCTAGAATGGTCACGGTCAATGATGTCTCCTTTCTCAATGAATTTTGAGAAGGCCACTGTGCCGATAAACGATAAAATCGCTAGCAACAAAATAATTTCTAAAAAGTACGATGTTTCAACAACAATCGAGAACAAGCCAATCAGTGAGATGAGCGCAACCCCGATCGAATCAAGTGCAACGACGCGATCAGACGCATCAGGCCCTTTCACCATACGATAAATCATCGGCAGCATCGATAGCGCTACGATGACCATCGCCCCAATAATAAAATATGTCATGCGCGGCTCACCTCCAATATTGCTTTCTCAAATGAATCACGAATCGATGCGATCACTTCATCTACGTCGTTACAATCAATCGCATGAATGTACAGCGTTTTTGCATCATCCGACACGTGAATCACGACTGTGCCTGGTGTGAGCGTAATTAAGCTCGACAGCAAAACGATTTCCCAGTCCTCAGTAAGCGTCGTCGGGTACGCAAAAAACGCAGGCTGCATGTCCAGTTCAGGCTTTAACACGACTTTTAGCACAGCGATGTTTGCGAGTATGAGTTCCTTCATGAATAGCACGCATAGCTTCACAGCAGCCCATACGCGATGAACGTATAGTCGACCGGCGAAGAAGCGGCGCATACCAATCAGCGCGATTAAGCCGAGTACGTAGCCGGTAATAAAGCCTTGCCCTGAGAAATTTTGCACTAAAAACATCCAGACGAACGCAACCGTGACATTTAATAAAATTTGTAATGCCATGTTACTGACCTCCTAACACAGCTTGAATATAAATTTGTGGCTGCATGAGTGCTTCACTCGCTGCTGCCATGTACGGTGCAACCGCTTCTGCTCCAACGCCGTACGCAATTGTGACGCATACGAGTAATACGGCTGGTGTAAGCTGCTGGGCATACGTCGTGTTCGTAATCGTCGTCGCAGTTTCTTTTTCCTCACCCCAAAACGCATAAATGAAGATGCGCATCATCGATAGTAATACGATAAGTGATGACAGTAATATCACGATGCTCATCCACGGGTTATTGGCAGCGAATCCTGCTTCGACAATGAGCAGTTTGCCGATAAAGCCGCTTAGTGGAGGAATACCTGCTAAGCTAAGTGCTGCAATGAAAAACGTCCAGCCAAGCAGTGGATAACGTTTTATTAAGCCACCCATTTGACGTAAGTTTGCCGTGCCGCTCACTGCAACGATGATCCCACCGAGCATAAACAGTGCTGCTTTAATGAGCATATCGTGCACTAAGTAATACATCGCACCTTCAAGCCCAACTGTATTCATTTGCGATACGCCGAACAAAATCACTCCGACCGCAATGACGATGTTGTAAATGATAATGAGTGTGACGTCGAAATATGCAAGTGCGCCGATGCAGCCGAACACAATCGTTAATATGCTCAGCACCATGAGTAGCTCATGTGTGAAGCTCGTATCATGCACGAAGATAAGCGTGTAGGTGCGCATGATTGCATACACACCGACTTTCGTAAGCAATGCACCAAACAACGCTAAAATCGGTGTCGGTGCAGATTGATATGCTTTTGGTAGCCAGAAAAATAACGGGAAGATGGCAGCTTTTAATCCGAACACGATTAAAAATAATATCGCAATAACCGTTAAAATAGCAGGCTGCTGAAGCTCCGCCACTTTTACTGCGATGTCCGCCATGCTTAACGTGCCGACGACCGAATATAAAAACGCGACTGTAATGACGAACAGCGCTGATGAAATGATGTTAATAACTAAGTAATAGATTGAGCCTTGCAGCTGCTTTTTCTCGCCGCCAAGCACGATGAGTAAATACGAAGACATTAAAAATACTTCAAAGAATACGAACAAGTTGAAAATATCGCCTGTCGTAAACGCGCCGTTAATCCCGGTCAAAATGAACATAATACCAGGGTAGTAATAAAATTTTTCGCGCTCAACACCGATTGCAAAGAAGCTATACCAAACGATGAATAGCGTCAATACGAGCGTCGTCACAACGAGCAAAATCGACATCATGTCCGACACCATCGTAATACCGAACGGAGCAGGCCAGTTCCCGAATGTTACCGTTTGTGGTCCTTCTGTATAGACGACACCGAGCATGTAAAACGCGCTCACTGTCGCCGCAATTAAAGCAATCATCGTGACGATGCGCTGATACAGTACGTTTTTCGGAGCGAATAATAATACCATCGCTGCGAAAAATGGAATGATGATCGGAAGGAGCAGCAAATTGTTATGCATCGTCGTCACTTCCTTTCATCATCGTTGTGTTATCTGTTTCAAGCGATTGGTACGCACGGTATGCAAGCACTAAAATAAAGGCTGTTACCCCGAACGAAATGACAATCGCTGTTAAAATTAACGCTTGTGGCAGCGGGTCAGCGAATTGGCTCGCCTCCACACCGTCTGCAAGTACAGGAGGCGCTTCACCACCGAGCCCACCCATTGTTAAAATGAGTAAATGCGCTCCGTGACTAAGCAAGCCTGTACCGATAATAATGCGTAATAAACTACGAGAGAGCATTAAATAAGTGGCGGCCATAAACAAAAAGCCAATGACAAAAGCCATAACAATTTCCATTTATTCATCCTCCCCGATTGATTGAATAATTGTCATCGTCACACCGACAACGACTAAATACACACCCGCATCAAATAGCATCGCCGTATGAAGCGACGTCTCACCAAAAAACGGTAAGTCGAAGTAATCAAAGTAATGCGTGAAAAACGGCTTGCCGTCAAGCATCGGATACGCCGCTGTGCCGAGTGCAAGCACAAGACCGATTGCGACCATGATGCGGTAGTTAATGTGGAATCCAGCTTGCACCGTTTTTAAATCGAATGCGAGTATAAGTAATACAATTGCACTTGCCGCAAGCAGCCCACCGACGAAGCCTCCACCTGGTGTGTAATGCCCTGCCATAAAAATATGCACGGAGAATAAGAAGATGATGAAAAATACAATTTTGGCTGTAAACTGCAAAATAATATCATTTGTTTTCAAGCTGCTTCTTCTCCTTTCCATCACCGAGACGTAGCTTAATGAGCGCGAAAATGCCAAGCCCTGCAATCGCAAGCACTGCAATTTCAAACAGCGTATCGAAGCCGCGGTAATCGACTAAAATAACGTTGACGATATTACCGCCACCTGCAAGTGAATACACCGTCTCTTTATAATATTCCGAAATCGACGTCACCATTTTTTGAGACTGTGCCGCAATCGCAACAATTGTTACTGTTGCGCCGACCGCAAGTGAAATAGCAAAGCGCGATAATTTGAAGCGCATGCGTTTTTCCGTGCGGCTATTTTTCGGTAAATGATAAAAGCATAGTAAAAATAGCGCGACAGAAATCGTTTCAATCACGAGCTGTGTAAGTGCTAAGTCTGGTGCGTTAAATAAGACGAAAAACATCGCGACGCTGTAGCCGACAACACCAAGCCCGATAATGGACGTTAAGCGTGATTTTGTGACGAGCGTAATGACCGTACCGCACACAAGCACCGCAACGAGCACGATGTCGTAAAGACGAATCGGTGCAGCGTTTGACGTATCAAATACGAAGCCACCTTGTGTAAATAGCGTGCCGAGTACGAGTACGACAAAGCTTGCGAGCATGTACAGTAAATACGTTTGATTCGAGCCGGTCATATACAGGCGAGACAGACGATTCATGCCGACGTCGCTAAACTGCATCGCCGCATCATACGTCTTATTGAAGCCTGCTGGAACGCGGTCGTAAAAGTGCTGCCACTTCTTTAGTGTGACAATTATGAGCGTACCGACTGCAAAAATACCGAGCGTCATCGAAAGTTCTGTAGTAAAGCCGTGCCAAGCGGAAATGTGCACGTCAATTTGCGACACATCGTTATATAAAAACGGCTGAATCGCAAGCACTGCTGGCTTAATGAAGTATGTCGCCACAACGTTTGGAATGAAGAAAATCGTTACGACAAGCACCGCTAATACGATAGGGGATACGAGCATGCCAATTGGTGCTTCGTGCGCCTTTTTCGGCAGCTGCTCCGGTTTATATTTGCCCATAAACGTATGCGTCACGAAATACAAACTGTACGCAAATGTGAACACGGACGCTACCCATGCAATGATTGGGAATAGCACGCCGAACGTATCGAAGCTAAATAAACCAAATTCCGTAATCGAAAGCATCGCTGTTAAAAACATTTCTTTACTTAAGAAGCCGTTAAAGAGCGGTACACCTGCCATCGACAAGCTGCCGATCATTGCAACTGTAAAGCTAATGGGCATTAAGCTCATTAAACCACCAAGCTTTTTAATGTCTCGCGTGCCTGTTTCATGGTCGATAATGCCGACAATCATAAACAAGCTACCTTTAAACGTCGCGTGGTTAATGAGATGGAAAATTGCCGCGAACGCTGCGTATTTAAATACTGTTTCCGCTGCGCCGTCTACGTGATAACTCATCGCTCCTGCACCGAGCAGCGACATAATTAAGCCGAGTTGACTGACTGTAGAGAACGCTAAAATTCCTTTTAAATCCGTTTGCTTCAGCGCAAAGAACGAGCACCAAGCGAGCGTCAATAGCCCTGTGCCTGTTACGAGCCAAATCCAAAGCTCGCTTACCGCAAAAATTGGCGTGAAGCGGGCAACTAAATAAATGCCGGCTTTGACCATCGTCGCGGAGTGTAAATACGCACTGACCGGTGTCGGAGCTTCCATCGCATCTGGCAACCAAATGTAAAACGGTCCTTGTGCAGATTTCGTAAATGCTCCGAACAGTACGAGCACGAGCGCCCACGTGAAGTAGTCGTGCTGTGCTAGCTGTGGTGCTTGTGCAATGAGCTCACGAATTGAATACGTATCGCCCATAATGCTAAGTAACACGAAGCCTCCAAGCATAAGCAGTCCACCGAACACGGTAATCATCATCGATTTCAATGCCCCAAAGCGTGAAGCATCGCGATTAAACCAATAAGCGATGAGCAGGAATGACGAAATCGATGTCAGTTCCCAAAATAAATAAAGTGTAATGACGTTGTCTGATTGTACGACACCGAGCATCGCACTCATGAAAAGTAATAAATATACATAGAAGTTATGCAATTGCTCTTTCGATTTATCTAAATAAAAGATAGAATAAAGAACAACGAGGGAGCCGATTCCTGTAATTAATAAAGAAAACAGCAAACTCAGCCCGTCTATGTACGATATAAAGGATAGCTGCAACGATTGTACCCAATGAAATGTACTTGAAAAAATGTCACCATTTGCGACGCGCTGTATGAAGCTTGCATAAAAGACGAACAGTGACAGAGGGATCAGTAGCACAAACCAACCTGTGTGCAGCGATTTTACTTTTTTGAATAACAATGGCACAAAGAGCGCTGCAACTATTGGGAGAAAGATTGCTACAATAAGATTCATAGAAATCCTCCTTTCGAATGGATATTTGTTGTGATGCTCTGTAATTATAGCGTATTTCTATTCGAGGTGCATAAGATTGTATAAAGGGGCGATGTGACTGCGTAGGCATTTTACGGATAATGATAAATAGGAAAGAAGACGAAAATAAACGAGGAAAAAATGTAATGAAAAATCCATATTTGTACGGCTATTTACCGCTTATTTCAGTAGTTTTATTTAGTTTAACGTTTGGTGTTTTTGCTGTGACGGAGTCGATGAAGTTGTTCAAAGTAATCGGCGTTTACAGCGGCATGTCTCAATTTATGTCTGATATTGAGATTCGAATTTTGCTATTAATTGTGTTTATGCTTTGTTTCTTTATGCTCTTTTCTGCATTAAAATTAGTTGGCGAGACGATTCATGAGCTTGGCATGCTATTTTTTGCAAAGGAGCTACAAGTTGAAACGTACAGTAACGCAAAGTCAGCATCGACAATCGTCTTTTTCGGGGCGATTGCGTCAGCGTTTGGCATGAGTTCGCTAATGCTTTTAGCACTCATTTTTGCTGCGACGATGATCGTGTACTTTATGTTCGTTGTTTACAAAATGAGCGATGCGATGTCAACGTCGGGGTTAGTCGGCTTAATTATGTTTGAAGTGCTCATTTGGGCCGCGTCGCTTGTCGGTATTGGTTACGTTATTATTCGGTTATACAATACGCTATTGTCGAGCTTGCCGATTAGCTAATACATAGTCACGTGATGGCGACACAAAACGCATCTATATAGACGGTGAATGTATTTTAGAGTTTTGTTAGTCGGCTCTCCACATCGAGGCAGGCTTTCCGCGGGCGTGGCTTGAGCCTGTAGTCTCGCGCCCACGCTTTTTCCGCTGGCGTCCGCCTCTTGTTTCGAGCCTCGTTCGCATTTTAAATTTCAATCACCTTGTGTATACATACAAAAGAGCGAGTGAAAAATCATCATTGATTTTTCATTCGCTCTTTTTATCGTTATTGAACGTCCGTCATATCCACTGCGCTGTCAATAATGTCTTGTGGAATATCAATCGACTGTAAATGGTTGAACTCTGTATAGGTAATGTTTGAACTCGTATCCATTTCCATCTTTTCACCTTCCACTTCGATCGTCATGAAGAAGTCCATGATGACGTTCGTTAAATCATACGTTTCTTTATCAATTGTGAGTTTGTACAAGCCATCACTTATTTGAATGGAATCGAGTGTGGTAGCGTCCTCTGCTGAACCGTTATCACCTAAAGCTCTCACTGCTTGTTCTTTCACGAGAGAATTAAATTTTTTGTCATTTAAGTTCAATGTCAGCACGTAGCTCGCGTCGTTTTCTTCCATCGAAAAGTCCTCTACAAATTGTTGTAATTGCTCTAGTTGTGCTGTCTGGTCAATTTGAACATCGGTATTGTTCATGATTGTATCAAATTGTTCGCTCGGCAGCTTCATCCATGTATTTGAAGTCGTGTCTTCTAGGTACAGGCCATCCGTTTCATTGATGTACATGTTCACCGGTAACTCCATCGGCTCACCCATGAAATCTGTTGAAACGTTCGCATCCATCGCCATAGCAATCGGGTCGAACACCGCATCAACTGTTCCTTTTGTTAACGTAACAATTTCGCCTGTTTCCCCATCCATCGAAACTGTCATCGTTTGTGATACATCCATAGTGGCGGATGCACTCGTCAATTCCTTTTGTCGTTCCATCGTGTTGTCGAAAATTTGTTGTGCTGTTTGTGTGTCACTACAGCCTGCGAGCGTGAAAGCCATTGCAACAGCTGCTGTGAGTTGAAAAAATTTTTTCATTCATACAATCCCCTTTGTAATGAAGTTGTACGCGTCCTTTAGCGTGCATGAAAAAACGAGTACAACTATATTGTACCCGTTTAGTTTATTAAGATGTTAAATAACTGGTGATGAATTTTGCTTTTCTCGATTCGCTGCATGCTCGCTGGTTTGTCGTAACCGATCCAAATTGAAGCGGAATAGTTCGTACTTAAGCCTGCAAGCCAGTAGTCGTTCCAATTGTTTGTCGTGCCGGTTTTTACACCGATGTAGCCGTCTGTTGCATATGCGCCTTCACCTGTACCGTTTACGACAACGTCTGCTAGCATCGAACGGATTTGACTTGCTGTATGTGTTGACCAAATTTGTTGCTTTTGCTGCGGCCATTCATAGAGCACGTCGCCATCTTTATTTTTCACCGAGCGAATTGCATGGGCGCGCATGTAAGAGCCATCTGAGAAGCTTGCGTAGGCATCGGCCATTTCAAGCGGCGTCACACCGTACGTTAAGCCACCGAGTGAAGCGGCGTAGTTTTCATCTTCTTCCACGAGTGATTGGAAGTTGAAGCGGTGTAAGTAGCTAAATGCCGTATCGACGCCGATGTTGTAGAAAAGACGAAGCGCTGCTGTGTTGTAGCTCCAGCGAAACGCATTTTTCATCGACGTGTTGCCGTACACTTCGCCGCCGTAGTTGTCTGGGCAAAATGTGCCGACACAAATTGGCTTCGCGCTAATTGTTTGGTTCGCGTATGCGCCGGTTTCTTGAATGTACGGTGCGTATACAGCGAGTGGTTTAAACGCCGATCCTGGCTGACGCACTGCTTGATATGCGCGGTTAAAGTCGTATTTTTTATAATTTTGTCCGCCATATAAGCTGACGATTTCGCGCTTGACGTTATCGACGAGCACACCGGCACCTTGCAAATCACCGTGGCGTGCAAGCACCGCGTCCATTTTCGTTACGTCTTGTGCATGGCGTGCTTGGTCGAGCGCTGTATGTATCATGACACCTGATTGTAGTAATTCTGTAACGCGTGCATCAAGCTTTTGCTGCACTTCTTTTTTTACGTCGTCTTGTGCGCTTTCTAGTTGTTTATCAAAGCCTTCTGTTTCAGCAACGAGCCATTTAAATTCCTCTAGCACGTACGTCGCATACATCGGGTGTTGCTGTGTTTTTTGCTTCACATGTAGTGTAATGGTTTCGGCCTTCATCGCTTCTGCTTCTAGCTCGGTAATCATTTCCGTACGCACTAAGCCGTCTAGCAGTAACTCCTGGCGCTTTTTCGTCGCGTCAAAGTTTTTGAGCGGATTGTACATCGTCGGGTTGTTCGGAATGGCAGCGATAAATGCCATTTCTGCTTTTGTTAGCTGCGGCAAATCTTTTTGGAAGTAATACTTCGCCGCACCGCCAACACCGTACACTAAGTTGCTAAAGTACATTTCATTTAAATACATTTGCAAAATTTCTTCTTTTTCATGCATTTTTTCAAGCTCGTATGCATAAAACAGTTCGGTAATTTTTCGCTCGTATGATTTTTCGGTCGTTAAGTAGCGCATGCGTACGAGCTGCTGTGTAATCGTACTACCGCCTTGCTGTACGTCGCTGCTTTGTGCGTTCGTTAAAAAGGCACGCGTAATGGCGCTGACGTCAAAGCCTACGTGATTGTAAAATTCCTCGTCCTCATTCATTAAAAATAGCTGCTGCATGAAAAATGGAATGTCGTCGAGTACATACGGTTCATAAAAGTTAACGTATTCCTCGCTAAAGACGGTGCCATCGCGGTCTGTCATGACGACAGGAAGCGGTGTTTCGACTTCAGGCATGACGATTTTATCTTCAATTGCTGCTTGCTGAGCGCCGGCAAACTGCACTTCTTTAAACAGCATCGTTCCAATGACTAGTAAGCCTGGAATCGCAAGTATAATCATTAAAAATCCAAAGCTGTTGCGCATAAAAATCCTCCATCTAAATGTCTCTATGTAACAACAATAGCATATTTCCATTTAGAAAATAGAGGCTATTTGCAAATTCCTATGATTTCGTGCATTTCGGTGCATTTGTACAAAATTACATCGTATGGACTGAAAAAATAAAGGGAGTATGGTAAACTAAAGCAGTACAGAGCAATTTGCTCTACATATTAAGCATTTCGAAGGAGAGACACCTATGTTTCCACAATTAACGACAGAAGTATTAGCTGGCGAAAAGCTAGTTGAAATGAAAACATCAATGGGTACATTAAAAATTAAATTATTCCCAGAGCACGCACCAAAAACAGTTGAGAACTTTTTAGGTCATGCCGAGTCTGGTTATTATGAAGGCATCATTTTCCACCGCGTTATTGAAGATTTCATGATCCAAGGTGGCGACCCAACTGGTACAGGTATGGGTGGCGAATCAATTTGGGGTACAACATTCGAAGACGAGTGTGTTCCTGAATTAATGAACTTACGCGGCGCATTATCAATGGCGAACGCTGGTCCTGGTACAAACGGCTCTCAATTCTTTATCGTGCAAGCGAAAAAAGTACAAGTGCCAATGTTAAAGCAAATGGAAGTTCGCGGCTGGGAAAAAGAAGCAGTGGATGCATACAAGAAAAACGGTGGTACACCATGGTTAGACGGTAAGCATACTGTATTCGGTCAAGTAATCGAAGGCATGGACGTAATCGATGCAATCGCAGTAGTGGAAAAAGGTTTCCAAGACAAGCCAAAAGAAGACATCGTAATCGAGAAAATTACAGTATTACAATAATGATCATACGCGGGTTTGCTCTTCACTTTCGAGGCAGGCTTTCCGTGGTACAAGCACGAGCCAAAAATTAGTTGAGGCCGTGCCCGCGAAAAGCGTCAGCCGAAATGAAAGAACCGGCAAGAGCATATTTTGGTTAAGAGCCAGATTTATTAAAATCTAATATGTAAGGTTGTGAGCGCGTGAATACATTTTTAATGCAATGGATGTTTTTGTATTTCCCAGAGGACAAGACAGAATACGTACCAGCAGTGTTAGAGTTTCTCGTATTCTTCGTATTATGTATCATTGTGTTTACCGCATTTGTTCGCATTTCGCGAAAGCAGGAGCAGCGAACGAAGGCGTTGGAGGAACAAATTTTACAGGAACGTAAGGCGCAACAAGTTACATCAGCAGATTAAAAGAAGTGGTAGAAGGCGTAAATGCCCTCTACCACTTTTTTTATGCATTAAACGCCGTTTTCATACGTTTTACAGCTTCTTCAATGACTGCAAATGGCGAGGCAATATTTATGCGGAAAAAGCCAGTGCCCGTTTCGCCAAACTTCGTGCCAGGGTAAATGACAACGCCAGCTTCTTTAAAGCGCTGCATTAACGTCGCCTCATCTGTCGCACAGTCGCGCACATCCATCCAAATTAAATACGACGCTTGTGGTTTCCAAACGCGCACGCCGTCAATTTGCTCGAGCTGCTCTTTTACGTAATCGATGTTCGTTTGTAAATACGTCATTAGTTCTTGTAGCCACGGATCACCTTTCGTATAGGCAGCTTCTGCGGCTGTCATCGCAAAGACATGTGGACCGAATTGCGCCATGCGAGCACCTGCATCTTTTAACGTTTGGCGAAGCGCATCGTTTGCCGTTACGCTCATCGCAATTTGTACGCCAGCTAAGTTGAACGTTTTCGTCGGGGCGATTAACGCGACAACGCGGTCTTCTTTTTCTGTTAGTGACATGACCGGTACGTGTTTAAACGGCGAGAACAATAAGTCTGCATGAATTTCGTCGCTAATGAGCAGTACATCATGTTTTTTACAAAGATTGATGATCGTTTCAACAATTTCTTTATTCCACACCGTACCACCAGGGTTGTGCGGGTGACAGAAAATATATGCCGCTGCGTGTTGTAATGCTTTCTCTAGCGCATCAAAATCGTAAGCGAAGTAGCCGTCCTCATTCGTTAATGGGCATTCGATGACGTTGCGCTTTAGTTTTGTTGGCACGTCTTTAAACGGATAATAAGCGGGTGTCGAAATGACGATGTTGTCGCCTTCGTTTGTCAGCTCCTCAATGATTAACGCAAGGGCAGGGACGACGCCTTGGTGGAACTGAACCTGTTCTTGCTCAATCGTCCAGCCGTAGCGTTTTTGCCAATTAATAATCGCGGCGTACAATGAATCGGGCACGCGCGAGTAGCCAAAAATCGGGTGCTGCATGCGCTCTTGCCACGCCTCTACAATAACAGGTGCAAGCGGGAAGTCCATATCCGCTACCCACATCGGAATGACGTCCTCTTCAGGAGAGACGTTGAATAAATCAGGGAGTGCATCCCATTTTACTGAAGCGGTCGGGCGGCGGTCATATTGTGCATCGAATGAAGACATATGTTGAAACATCCTTTCTTTTTCCAAAGTTGATTGTTATGATAACAACTATAGTATAACGAATAAGGTGATATTATGGAAAACATCGACATGAATCAACAAGCAGTGACGACACTTGCGAAATGGGACCCATTCAACATCGGGACTGATAACTACGACACTGAAACGGCAGACGTCGTATCGGCACTACAAAGCATTGATGACCCATCAGAGCTAGCGAAAGTGATTCAAACGGTGTACGAGTTTTCATTTGAAGAATGGATTCCGCTAGAAAAGTGCGTGGACATTTCGTACAAGCTGCTAGCGATTAAGTTTAAGGCGAAGTGTATTATCGAATAATGGATGGCACGTGGCGTATAGCGGCTCGCTTTCCGGGGGCATGGCTTGAGCCTGTAGTCTCAAGCTCATGCGATTCCCCAAGGAGTCTCGCCGCACGCACTGTGCCACAATCGATGTAGCTCGCTATTCAGATATAAGTTAAAAAACATCAGTTCAGCTGTCTAAACGCAGCTAGTGTACATAGGCATAATAAAAACATTCGAAGCAATCGCTGCTCCGAATGTTTTTTGTTATGCAAATAAGTTGTAAAGCGAAATTGTCATGATTGCTACTGGTGCAATGACGCAAACAGACCCGCGCCAAATCCAGTACATCGCAGGCGATAAGTTTAACTCCTGCTTCGTAATATTTGTGCTGTAGTAATACGCTACAAATAATGAGAACGCAAGCGCACCAAGTGGCATGCCGACATTCGCCGTCATGTAATCGATAAAGTCAAAAATCGATTTATCCATAATCGTAATGTGTGACCAATGACCGAACGATAATGCGCTCGGAATACCCGCAAGGAAAATGACAATGCCGACAATCCATGAAAGCTTGCGACGTGCTGCATATTTTTCCTTCACGAACACGGACACCGTAATTTCAAGCAATGAAATCGATGACGTTAACGTCGCGAATAGTAATAAAATGAAGAACACAATGACTAACACGCTGCCCATCGGAATTTGCTCGAACACAGCCGGTAAAATAATGAATACTAACCCCGGTCCTTGCGTCGGTGAGTAGCCAAGCGCGAACACCGCAGGGAAAATAACAAGACCTGCTAAAATCGAAATCGCAATGTTCATCCACGCGACGTTAAATGCTGAGCTCGTAATCGTCTCAGAGGTAAATACGATGCGTACGTAATCATTGCCCCAACGCCGACGCTTAACGAGAAGAACGCTAAGCCAAGCGCATTCAGAAGCGTTTCCATATTCAAGTACGACCAGTCAGGCACGAACATAAACTTCACGCCTTCGATTGCACCGTCAAGCGTAAGTGAACGAATTGCCAGTAAAATGAAGAAGATGAACAATGCAGGCATCATCCATTTCCCAGCGCGCTCAATGCCGCCTTTAATGCCACCTTGCACGATAAACACCGTTAAGAACATAAATAACGCTTGTGCAAAAATGACTTCAACCGGATTTGAAATAAGCTCGTTAAATAGCTCGCCGTAATGCGCTTCAGAGCCCCCGTTTAATTGGAATGTAATGGCGCGGAATAAATAGCTTAAAATCCATCCACCAACGACGCCGTAAAACGATAAAATAAGCGCTGAAACCGTTACCCCTAACCAACCAGCTAAAAACCATGGCTTGCCAGGTGCTTCCTTATGAAATGCAGATACGGTATCTGCTTGTGCGCGACGCCCGATTAAAAACTCAGACATTAAAATCGGTAAACCAATGAGCAACGTACATAAAATGAATAACAAAATGAACACACTACCGCCGTTCGTCCCCGCAGTGTATGGGAACTTCCAAATCGCGCCAAGACCAATGGCACTACCAGCAGCAGCTAAAATAAATCCAAGTTTGGATGTAAATTGATCTCTGTTTGATGACAAAATCGTAACCTCCTACATAATCTAAAATACTATAATACACTAAAGCATGAAAAAATAGATACAAAGGTTCTGACAATTTTTTAAAAAATGAAGGAAACTTCAAAAAAGAGAAAAAAATTAGCGCCATACAGCGAGTTATTTGTAACAATTGTGCAAAAAATAACGTATCAAAACTATAAATTAGGAGAGAGTAGGACGCTTATGGAAAAATCGATAATCGCACGGGCGCAGCAAGGGGATAAAGAAGCGTACCGTGAGCTTGTGCTAACGTATGCGCACGTCGTTGAAAAGTTCGCATACCAAATCGGTGTGCACGAAAACGACATTGGCGACGTCGCACAGGAAGTATTTTTAAAGCTTTACCGTTTTTTGCATCAGTTTAATGAAGCGCGTTTTACGACGTGGCTGTACAAAATTACGCTCAACACCGCCCGCGACTTTTACCGAAAAGAAGCGCGTGAAACGAAAAAGGAACAAAAGCTTCAGCAACAAGACGAAAAAGTTGCGCAGTCTGCGGAATCGCGCGTTTTAGTATACGAGGAAGACCAACAGTTGCACGCCGCCATTCAACAACTAAAGGAAGATTACCGCATGCCGCTCATTTTGTTTTATTTTCATCAGCTACAATACGATGAAATTGCGGAAGTGCTCGGCATTACGCTCGCAAACGTCAAAGTGCGCATTCATCGAGCGAAGGAGCAGCTAAAGGCGATTTTAGTAAAGGAGGAATCGGCATATGGACGATAAACGTTTAGACGATCAATTAAAGCTACTGAAAAAATCATATGACCGCATGCCGAAATATTTAGACGTTGATGCGTTAATGGACAAAATTGACGAGGAGGAGAAAGCGCCAGTTGTACAAAAGACGAAGCGAAAAATAGCTGTATGGGGTGCAATGGCGTCCGCAGCAGCTGTCGCATTGTTTGCAGGTGGTGCACTCATAGGACCGATGTTTATGATGGGTGGAGAAGCGCCACAGATGGAGCCGCGCGTATTC
>JAXJTE010000054.1:0-7934 GCA_036309765.1 Caryophanon sp.
CGTTTAAATATATTGCAAAAACAATTTTTACGCATTCGCTCGGTCGCATCGTTTAAGCATATTAACGAATTGTCACGCACATCAAAGCGCATCATTAACATGGTAAAAAAAGACCCACGTCGCTTTTACAACGCGGAGCAATTTTTCTATGCGCATTTAGAATCAGCCGTAACGCTTGTTGAGAAGTATTCCATTTTGAACACACAGCCGTTAAAGGACCCTGAAATTAAAATGGCGCTGCAAGAAACGACACATACACTCGATACCGTGCAGCAGCTCATTGATGATGATTTAAAGCAAGTTCTTTCTTCTGACATCGAGCATTTAAAGCTTGAAATTGATTTTGCGAAGCTTTCGGCTAACGAGAAAAAAAAGACACTTGATATAGAGTAGGTGATTCGATGAACGACCGATACGACGACGTGGAGGCAATGCTGCAAATGCCTGCTCCAACGCTCGAACGCGACACGCGACCGATGCTGATTGAATCGTTGCCACACACGCAGCAGCAACAAGCACGAGAGCTTTCCGCGACGATTGATATTCACGATTTTGAAGGTATTTTACAGTACGGGACAGATGCGCAGCTTGCTCTGTCTCGTTTCTCTACGCTTTTACTTGCCCAAGTTCAGCGCAAGGAACAAACGAACATTTCGGCCGTGCTGTCACAGCTAACCGATACACTCGAAGAAATTAACCCGCAATCATTAACCGAAAAGCGCGGGTTTTTAAAACGCTTTTTACCGAGAAGCTCGACCTCAACGCAACAGCTCATGACAAAATATAAGCGTATTAGCATACAAGTCGATCGCCTATCCATTCAGCTAGAGCGCTCGAAAGTCCAGCTACTGCGCGATTTACAGCTGCTCGACCAATTATTTGAGCAAAACAAAAAATACTTCGATGCGCTCAATTTATACATTGCAGCAGCCGAAGTAAAGCGTCTTGACGTCCTATATGAGGAGTTACCGCGTGTCCAGCAACAGGCAAACGAAAGCGACGACCCGATGGCACAGCAGCAACTAAAAGACTTACAAAGTGCGATTGAGCGATTCGAACAGCGCATTTATGATTTAGAAATGGCACGTATGATGACGATTCAAAGCGCACCACAAATTCGCCTCGTGCAGCAAACATCACGCATGCTTGCGAACAAAATCCAAACGTCGATTCAAACAGCCATCCCTGTTTGGAAGACGCAAATTAGTTTAGCGATCACGCTGAATCAGCAAAAAAAAGAAGCCGAGCGCCAGCAACAAATTGAGGCACTCAGCATGCAAATGGGTGAAGCGAGCGCACAGCTGCACACCGATACGACGACTGACGTATTTACGACGCATGCGCAGCTACTCTCGACCATTCAAGAAACAATCGACATCGAGCAATCGCAGCTCGAATCGAAGCAACAAATCGAACAAATTGCGACGCAGCAACCACTCTCTCGCATGGCAAAGCGTCAATTATAAATGAATTCTGAATGTATATTTCTTTACAGCCGTATAAAGAAATATACATTTTTTGTTTATTTTCATAAATTATTCTACAATTCCCTTGACAACATTTCATATAAAATTTAGAATTATCTGTAATTAAGTCGTATTTACTTGGTAAGTTTTAGCCATTTTACGCATAAACGTTTCAATACGTCCTATGTTGGGTAAAGTTTTCAAATAAAAAAATATAGATATAACAAAGGGGATGTTTCTATGAAAGCAACAGTCGGCAATCACATTACATTTTCACGCTTCGGTTTAGAATTATATGGGACGGTACAAAAACTTTACGATAACTCGGTGTTAGTTGAGTTAACGGAAAACTCGTTTAAGCACGTGATGCACGAAATTCCAAACGAAATGACAGTCGTGAACCATCGCAACTATTCAATCGTGACACCGATGGACACAGCTGTATAGCATAAAAAAACGTCCCACATACAATGGGACGTTTTTTCATGCTTATGCTTCCTCGAAATATTCTTTGTAGAAGCCGCCGATTTTACCTGTGTTGTCGATCACAAAGATAAATTCCTCTGTTTCGTTTTTCACTTCATACTCTTTACCAACTGTTAATACATTTGATACTAAGTACTTCGATGCATTCGTATGTACGCACTTCACTGTACGAAGCGTCGGTGCATCTTTCCATTTTAAATGTAACATATAACTAACCTCTCTTTTTCGTGCACATTCGCACAAGCTGTATCTCCTATTTTAAACGATTTTATCACCTTTGTGGGAAAAAAATTATTTTTTTGCTAAAATGTGATGGAGGTGAGAAGCTTGGATTATTTTTACGCGATTGCGATTGGTGTTATCATATGTTTCTTTATTTACGGTGAATGGAACTCACGAAAATAATACGCTGGAGCTGTTCGAGTCATTCGAGCAGCTTCTTTTTTATAACTGAAAGAAAAGCAGTAACGTCAATATTAGCTTTAGCAGCGTCGTTGTCGTATACATAATGTAATCAAAGCGGTCTTCCACAATAAAGCGACGAATGTACATCATGAGTATGCCAATGACACTTACTAGCAACAAGAAATACCCTTTAAATAACACAAGCTCCGAAGCGATCATCGCAAAGTATAAAAACATCGTACAGCCAATTAATAAATACAACGTGCCTCTCCACGGCTTTGGTGCATGTTTAATTCCTTTTTCCTCACGACCGACGCGCTTACAATACATCGACACTGCACTATTCAAAAAGAACAATAGCATAAAAGTTACGGTAAAGTACGTCAGCAACTCCCTGATCGGTGTACCGACCCACGCATCTTCATCCTCTGTAAGCGGATAGCTGATGTCGTTCGCCACGTCGTACAGCGCCATGTAATCGTGTTCAAACATATACGTCTCGCCCGCATATTCGGCGTACACGTATGACGGCGATTGCTCAAATCCTACAATATCCAAATCGTCGTCAACACGCGCAATCGGCTCACGCTTGCCGCTTATAATGTCTTGAATGGCGTTTCGTACAATGAGGAGCTCATACGGCGTCACGTTCGTGTAATACGTCACCGGAAATAAAAAATCGTCCTTCAACTGTGTCATATGGGCAACGAATAATTCCTCGGACTGTAGCGTCGTTTTTTCACCGCTTTCGACGTACGTTAAAAACAATAAAATGAGTACAATGCTACACATCGCAGCGAGCGGCTTCCATTGTTTCGGTCGCTTCGGTCGTTTATTCGTCACGCGCTCATAAATGCTTTGCTGTTCATCGGTTGCACGCAGCTGCTGTAGCTTACGTAATCGTTCATTCAACGTCATCGTTCCATCCCCCTAACATGCGCTGTAACGCCTTCATCGCACTGCGCTGTGTGTTCACAACCTTCGTCGTACGCCAGCCGAGCAGCCGCGCCGTCTCCTCGATCGAATAGCCTTCGATTTTGCGGTAAATAAGCACTTCTTTATGCGATAGCTTTAACTGCTGCATCGCCTCCATCAGCTCGCGCATATCCTCCTTCGCAATGAGCTGCTCTGGTAATACCGTCGTGTGCTGTTCGTGCTGCTTCGTAAACGGCAGCCACTGAATAAGCGCTTTTTTGCGGTAATGGTCATACACTAAATGCCGCGCAACCGTTCGAATGTAGGCAATGTCCGTACTGTGCTCCCCGCGGTTATAGACGCGCAAAAACGTCTCCTGCGTCAAATCCTCAGCTAGCTCCTTACTGCCAGTCATGTAAAAAATATAGCGGTAAATGAGCTGGAAATATTGTGTGTACTGCTCCTCAAATGACATGTGCTTCACCTCTTATATGTATAGACGAACGAGCGCGAAAAATTTGTATGCGCATCTAAAAAAAACTAGAAGAAATTATTCCTCTAGCTTCGGTAGCTGCATCGTGCTGTCGTGATTCGCACTGAGCAGTTGAATATTATCGTAATGCATCGGTGCATAGTCGTTCACACAGAGTAAGCCGTACACGTTTGGCTGCGACGTCGTTTTCATAAAATGCATGTAGCGAAGCAGCTGTGCAAGCCCCGACTGAATGTATGGCTCGTTCGCCGTATATTTCACCTCACCGATGACGACATGCGTAAGCGTCCCGTCCTTCACGTA
The DNA here is from genome assembly GCA_036309765.1 of Caryophanon sp. Lineage (GTDB taxonomy): Bacteria > Bacillota > Bacilli > Bacillales_A > Planococcaceae > Caryophanon. The sequence continues at coordinate 4,069 of JAXJTE010000054.1, forward strand.
TTCCACGATAAAATCCGGTCGCCCACGCCACACAAAGTCCGTTTGCTTGCGCTGAAACAACGTATGCGCCGCTTCGTTAAACTGCATTGCCGCCCGCTTCGTCGCCTGCACAAACGGATGCGCACTATCTAGCTCGTGTAACGCCGTATGAAACTGCGTGTGCGGCGTCGTTGCTTTATTATGATAAATCGTCACAGTCGTACGTTGTTGCTGCCACGATGCAAGTGGGCGCGTTTTCCCATCATTCATATGAAACGTTACGTCGCGCTGCTGCTTGACGATTTGCACAATCCAGTACAGCTCAAACAACATGTCCGTATGCTTCGGCACGATGAAAAACTCCGTTAATGCGTGCTGTAATAACGTCGCATCATATCGGCGCTGCTTGTATGCGTGCAGTTGTCGATAAAGCTTCGCTGCATGTCGGTATAGCGGCTGTTGATGCTGCTCCATGCGAGACAAGATGCGCGGTGATGCGGTCATACGCGATCGCTTCACATGTGCTGCTTCGCGTAGAAATGCAGGCATTGCTTCGATAAACGGCGCATACCAGCTGCGACTGTGAAACGTGCGTAAAAACGTATCGCGTTCATACGACGTGCGCAGCATATACGCGACCGCTTCGATTACTTGTCGCTCGTTGTCTTGTGCATCGGTGCTTCGTGCGACGACGACGTGCTGCTTCGAATGCGTAATTTGCTTCTCAATCGTTGGCTGCCAACAAATCGCCCCGCGCACTTCCCCAATATGCGTTTCCATTGTCGTATCGCGGTGATGCCTCACTTGCGCATCAGCCGTAAACGCACGCATAAACTGTAACGTCGCCTGCTGCTTATAGATCGCAAGCTTTAATAAATCGCTAAGCCGTTCAATATGCAGTGCATCGTTTACGTACGGCACGATGTTCACGATGCCGTCTTGCACATACGTCACTAAATACGGTAATACTTCCTGCAGTAGCTCCTCTTTATTCATAGTCGCTCCAGTTGAACAAGTCTTCGCACGCCTCACGCAGCCGCTGCACTTGCAAGTAGTCACTAAAAGGCTTTAGCGCGTCTAGCCATTCCTCAATGCGATATTTCGCTACCCCTTCTAGCTGTGGCACGACGTATAAAACAAGCGCCGATGTCATATCGTCTTGCTCACTTAACGTCACGTAGCGCACAACGTCCTCGATAATGGCAGGACCGACTTTGCGCACGTCTTGAATCGTTTGCCAAAGTGATGTAAGTAGCTCGGTGTTATGATGCGTCAAGCCCCATACGTGTAAATACTGATCCATGAGTGCTGGCGTAATCGTTTGTGGAATTGGCACGGGAATAAACGCAAATCGTCGCATTAGCGCATAGCTCACATCAAACAGCGTCGCCTTATCGCTCGTATTCATCGTTCCAATGATGCGCCAATCATCACGCATCACATATACGTGTTCACCATGTTCTTCCTGCCGCGTCATGACGACTGGCTGACCGTTTGATGCCTCATACGGTAATACGACGTCATCACCAGCAAGCACCGAAAAAAGCGGACCGAACGCCTCGTCCATATTCGCACGGTTCATCTCATCAATAATGAGCCATTTCGCATCGGGCTTTAGCGCCTGCAAAAATACACCCGCATGAAACTGTAGCTCACCTGTTTTCGTCGGGCGGTAGCCACCAATCGTATCATATGCAGACCAGTTCGCACTTGCTGTGACGCGCATGTACGGCTGCTCAAGCTGCTCACAAACAAGCGTCGCAAGCTTTGACTTTCCGGTACCAGGTGCGCCGGTGAACAAGATGTGCTTACCGCTTTTTAATGCCGTCTCAATTTGCGTACGCAGCACATCACTTGCCTCGCCAAATACGAGCCCGTGCAGCGATAACGTCGGCTCGCTCTTTTTTTGCTGCCACATCGCATATAACGGCGGGGCGTAAAAATCGACATCCTCCATTTGTGCCGCAAGCTCCTGACGTAAATCATACAGCTGACGGTCAATATCGTCCTCACGATGCTTCAATACATGTTTAAACGCTTCAATAATGCGCGTTTTATGTGCGCTGCTCGCGATGCACGCGTAATACGTCGGGGCGAGCAAGTGCGCGAGTATATGCTCCATTTGCACATGCTTTTGAATCGTTTGACGCGCCTCGATTAAAAGTCGCTTCAACCCTTCCCACGGGCTTGCAAGTACGGCTTCACGCTGCTCTCGTGCTAAATATTTTAACGACAGCGCAAACTGTACAATATAGCACACCTCGTCATATTTCGCCGCATTGTAAAACGTGCCCGTCGCCGCTAATCCTGCTTGTAACGCCAGTAACTGCTCGTCAGTCGGTCTCCCAATACCACCTGCTTGTGCAACGTCGAGTAGCTTTTGAACTTTCGTGTCATAGCGTATGTGCGGAAACAAGTAATATACGTACAGCACTTCAACAAGCAGCGCATACATCGCGTCGTCTGCACCTCGTAGCTGCGTGCGCCAAGCATCATCAAACGTGCGCACATCACTTCGCTCTAGCAATGCTTGTAACGTATGTAAATGTTCGTTCGTCCAAAGCGCCTCGTCTGTAAATAGCGAGCCATCGCCGATTAAACAGTGCTGCTGCCACGCTTGCGCCGCGTCATAAATTGCTTGTTTGTTCATGTTTTCACCTCGTTACTCGTAGTGTAGCACAAAAAAAGAGCTGCTCGAAAATTTCTTTTCGAACAGCTCTCATTTATAAAATTAAGAATTTAATAATAAATCTTCTGGGTTTTCGATCATTTCTTTAACTGTTTTTAAGAAGCCTACAGAGTCTTTACCATCGATGATACGGTGGTCATAAGATAATGCCACGTACATCATTGGACGAACTTCGATTTCACCGTTAATTGCTACTGGGCGGTTAACGATTGAGTGCATACCTAAAATACCAGCTTGTGTACCGTTCATGATTGGTGTTGACATTAATGAACCGAATACACCACCGTTAGTGATTGTGAATGAACCACCAGCCATGTCGTTTAAGCCTAATTTTTTGTCGCGTGCTTTACCAGCTAATGCTGCGATATCTTTTTCGATTTCAGCGAAGTTTTTCGCGTTAGCATCACGAACGATTGGTACTACTAAACCTTCTTCAGTTGATACGGCAATACCGATATCGTAGAAGTTGTTTAAGTGAATTTCGTCACCTTGGATTTGAGCGTTAACATATGGGTATTTTTTAAGCGCTGCAACAACTGCTTTTGTGAAGAATGACATGAAACCTAATTTGATGTCGTTTTCTTTTACGAAGCCGTCTTGCTTGCGTTTACGTAATGCCATGATGTTTGTCATGTCGATTTCGTTGAATGTTGTTAACATTGCCGTTGATTGTTTAACTTCTAATAAACGTTTTGCAATTGTTTGACGACGACGAGACATTTTTTCGATTGTTACGCGGTCTGTTTCAGAAGCTGGTGCGAATACTACTGATCCACCAGTTAATGCTACTGGAGCTGCTGTTGGTGCCGCTGCTGGAGCTGTACCGTGAGCTGCTACGTCTTGTACGCGTACACGACCGTGGATATCTACTGGGTTGATTGCTGATAAGCTAATGCCTTTTTCGCGAGCTAATTTGCGAGCTGCTGGAGAAGCGATTACGCGCTCACCTGATTCTTCTTCAACTACTACTGGAGCTGCTGCTTTAGGTGCTTCTTGAACTGGTGCTGCTTCCGCTTTTGATGCTTCTTGAGCCGGAGCTGCTGGTGCAGGAGCTGCGCCTTCACCTGCTTCAACGATTGCCACTACTTGACCTACGTTTACAGTGTCGCCTTCTTCAGCTAAAATTTGCGTTAATACGCCCGCTTCTTCAGAAATGATTTCAGCGTTTACTTTATCTGTTTCTAGTTCCATGATGAAC
>JAXJTE010000055.1:0-2404 GCA_036309765.1 Caryophanon sp.
CATCAAATTTAATTGATGCGGTGACAGAGACGATCGAAGAAGAGGACAAAGAAGCTGTGCAGCCAGTCGTTCAGGAAGAGCAACAACAGCAAACGGCGACACCACCTGCAGTAACACCCGCAACAACGGCGCCTGCAACACAAACTGTGACGAATACAGCGCCCGCCCCAGCGAAGCAAACGAACATCGTAGAAAAAGACAACTCAAGCATGACGCATGTGCAAGTAACGGCAAAAGATGCAAACGTGCGAGCGGAGCCATCGTTAAATGCAACGGTTGTGACAGCAGGTACGCTTTATCAATCATTTGAATATTTACATGAGAAAGTAAAAACATCAGACGGACGCACGTGGTATAAAGTATCGCATAACGGCAAAACAGGTTATATGAGTAGCGCTGTTGGTACACTCGTGAATGAAGCAACGTATGCAGATTATTCTTCAAATGGTGGTAACACGATTATCGCAACGGAATCAAGTGCAAACGTGCGCTCGGAGCCATCATTAAATGGTAAAGTCGTGTATACGGCAAAAAAAGGCGAGGAAATGTATTATACAGGGGAAGTTGTACATGCATCAGACGGACGTATTTGGTATCAAGTAACGGTAGGTAACAAGACTGGCTTCATTAGTGACCGTGTATCGGCTACATCTGAGGATTATCACTACGGTATGTCGGAAACAGATTTTTTAATTACGAACGCAGAAGGAAATGTGCGATCGTCGCCATCGATTAATGCAGGCGTTATTTACACAGGTAAAAAAGGCGAATCACTTTATTATACAGGCTACTATGAGAAAACATCAGACGGACGTACGTGGTATGAAGTAGATATTGGCGGCGCGTATGGTTACATTAGTGGCGCAGTTGGACATATTCAATAAAAAATTTTTTCATCGATGCTATTATTTAGCACAATAGTATTAAAAGCCGTTTGCTCTGAAGTAATTTTGGAGCAAGCGGCTTTTTTTGTGCGACAATGATATGGAAACGCCAACACGGGATGTAAATGATTGCGGATTGAATTGTTATCCTTTGAAAGTAAATATGTGCATTTTCGACGTAATTTTATCGTTGTTTAAAAAATCAGCATATTGAAGTTGTGAAGTTTGTGTGATACTTTTAGCATGTAGTCGTGCTTAGCACAGGACAACACATCTGAAAGGGGCTAGTAAAATGGTAAAAGCAGCAGTTGTAACGAAGGACAAAACAGTATCAGTTGAGGACAAGCAGTTACGAGCATTACAGCATGGAGAAGCTTTAGTACAGATGGAATTTTGTGGTGTTTGCCACACAGACTTACACGTGAAAAATGCAGATTTCGGCGACGTAACAGGTATTACGCTTGGACATGAAGGTGTCGGTAAAGTAATCGAAATTGCAGAAGGCGTGACGTCATTACAAGTAGGCGACCGCGTATCGATTGCGTGGTTATTTGAAAGCTGCGGACATTGTGAATACTGTACAACAGGTCGCGAAACGTTATGCCGCGACGTAAAAAATGCAGGCTACACAGTGGACGGCGCCATGGCAGAGCAAGCGATTGTCAAAGCAGACTTCGCCGTAAAAGTACCAGACGGATTAGACCCAGCAGCGGCATCATCCGTAACATGTGCCGGTGTGACAACATATAAAGCAGTAAAAGTATCAAACATTAAGCCAGGGCAGTGGATTGGCGTATTCGGAATCGGCGGCTTAGGGAACTTAGCGGTACAGTACGCAAAGCACGTGTTCGGCGCAAAAGTCATCGCATTTGATATTAGCGACGAAAAATTAGCGTTCGCAAAAGAAGTTGGCGCAGATGTAGTCGTGAACTCAATGAACGAGGACCCAGTCGAAGCGGCAAAAAAAATTACGGACGGCAAAGGCTTAGACGCGACAGTCATTACAGCCGTTGCGAAAACACCGTTCAACCAAGCTGTTGACGTTGTAAAAGCGGGCGCGCGCGTTGTCGCAGTTGGCTTACCGGTCGATAAAATGGACTTAAACATCCCACGCTTAGTGCTAGACGGCATTCAAGTAGTCGGCTCATTAGTTGGTACGCGCCAAGATTTACAAGAGGCGTTCCAATTTGCAGCAGAAGGCAAAGTCGTGCCGAAAGTGGCATTACGACCAGTCGAGGACATTAACGACATTTTAGAGGAAATGGAAGAAGGGAAAATTACCGGACGTATGGTAATTGACTTTACGAAATAAATGAGAAGAACGTACAAGTGGTGACATGCTGCTTGTGCGTTTTTTTTTGCCTTTTTGAAAGACGTTATTCACATAAATGACCGTAAGCTAGGGTTGATGCGTACAAGTTCTACTTACACATAAAAGTGAAACCTAAATCATGTTGAAGATACATAATTTGATATAATGATAGTTGTTATGAAATCGAGGATGTAGAGGGAGTGAGTGG
>JAXJTE010000056.1:0-5282 GCA_036309765.1 Caryophanon sp.
ACGTAAACCTGATGGCGGAATTTCTGACAGTGGGAAGCGAATCGCATAGCTCGTATTCGCAAATAGCACGATGTCTTGCCCTTCAACAACAACCGCCGCATAAATCATGTCGTCGCCTGCTTTGACGTTCATCGTTTTTGCCGCCTTATTATAGCGGGCAAGCTTGTATTCACTCAGTAACGTACGCTTCATTTGCCCAAGCTTCGTCGCTGTTACAACATACGCCTCTTTTTCGTCAAAGTTTGGCAAGCCAATCGCCTGAATAATTTCCTCGTCTTTATCGAGCGAGATAATGCTTGAAATATGCTGCCCTAAGTCTTTCCAGCGAATGTCTGGTAGCTCATATACCGGCTGATACATGAAGTTCCCTTTACTCGTAAATAACAGTAAATGATGCTGCGTATTTAAGTTCGCCTCAAGTAGTAAATAATCCGATTCCTTCATCGCGAAGTCTTGACCGTTTGATGCGTTGTATGAGCGTGGGCTCGTACGCTTCACATAGCCGTCCTTCGTTACCGTCACAATCGTTTCTTCAGACGGGATTAATACGTCCATCGTAATTTTAATTTCTTCAATTTCAGCTTGAATGATTGATGCGCGTTCTTTCGCAAATCGCTTGCGCACGTCTTTTAGCTCCGCCTTTAGCACATTCGCTAAACGTCGGTCGCTGCCTAAAATACCCTCTAGCTTGTCAATTAGTTGTCGCAGCCCTTCTTGCTCTTCTTCAAGCTGCGTAATGTCTGTATTCGTTAAGCGATACAGCTGCAAGCTCACAATCGCCTCTGCTTGCGCCTCTGAAAAGTCAAACTTCTCGATGATATTATCTTTTGCACTGCGCTTGTCGCTTGATGCACGAATCGTCTCAATGAGTTTGTCTAGCACTGATAATGCCTTCACAAGCCCTTCGACGATATGCATGCGGTCTTTTGCACGCTGTAAATCATACTGAGAACGACGCGTCACGACTTCCTTTTGGTGCTCGATGTACGCATCTAACATCAGTGGTAGCGTCATCATCGTCGGGCGGCGGTTATGAATGGCAATCATGTTAAAGTTATATGCCACTTGCAAATCCGTCACCTTCAGTAAATATTGCAATACTGCTTGTGCGTTTATATCTTTTTTCAGCTCAACAACGATGCGTAAACCGTCGCGGTCAGACTCATCGCGCACTTCGGCAATGCCTTCTAAACGCTTATCGCTACGCTGCTCGTCCATTTTTTTCACAAGGTTTGCTTTGTTCACATCGTACGGAATTTCCGTAATGACGATTTGCTCCTTGCCACCTTTTAACGGTTCAATCGCCGTTTTCGCACGCACGATAATTTTGCCGCGCCCTGTTTCGTACGCCTTTTTAATGCCGTCTACACCCATAATCGTCGAGCCAGTTGGGAAATCCGGTCCTTTAATGAACTGCATCAGCTCATCCACCGTTGATTCAGGATTGTCTAATCGGTGCAGCACGCCGTCAAGTACTTCCGCTAAGTTATGCGGTGGAATGTCCGTTGCATATCCTGCTGAAATACCCGTCGAACCGCTCACAAGCAAGTTCGGGAACCGCGCAGGTAATACAGTCGGCTCCATATCTTGGTCGTCAAAGTTTGGTACTAAGTCAACCGTTTGCTTTTGAATGTCGCGCAGTAATTCAGCGGCAATGCCTGATAAACGCGCCTCTGTGTAACGCATCGCAGCGGCTGGGTCACCATCAATTGAGCCGTTGTTGCCGTGCATGTCGATTAACGCATGACGCGACTTCCAATCTTGACTCATGCGCACCATCGCCTCATACACCGATGTATCGCCGTGCGGGTGGAAGTTACCAATTACGTGTCCGACTGTTTTGGCCGACTTACGAAACGGCTTATCAAACGTGTTGCCCTCTGTAAACATCGCGTATAAAATGCGGCGCTGTACCGGCTTTAGCCCGTCACGAGCGTCCGGTAATGCGCGGTCTTGAATAATATATTTTGAGTAGCGTCCAAAGCGGTCGCCTACAATTTCTTCTAACGGTAAATCTTGAAATTTTTCTGCTGTCATTACTGTGCGTCCTCCTCGTCATGGTGAATATAGTCGTTGTCCAAAATATTCGCATCTTCCTCCATGCTGAAGTTGACGTTCGCTTCGATCCATTTACGTCGCGGCTCTACTTTATCACCCATTAACGTATTAATGCTTTTTTCTGCACGTACCGCATCGTCAATTTTCACACGAATAAGCGTACGTGTTTCAGGATTCATTGTCGTATCCCATAATTGGTCGGCGTTCATCTCACCAAGCCCTTTGTAGCGCTGTAGCATATAGCCTTTGCCGACCTTTTTAATCGTGTCATTTAGCTCTTTTTCCGTCCATGCATATTCAGACACTTGCTTTTTGCCTGTACCTCGTGACACTTTGTAAAGCGGTGGCAGTGCGATGTACACTTTGCCCGCTTCGATCAGTGGTCGCATGTAGCGGTAGAAGAACGTCAGCAGCAACACTTGAATGTGCGCGCCGTCCGTATCCGCATCGGTCATAATGACGACTTTATCGTACGCTGCGTCCGCTACTGAGAAATCTGGGCCAACGCCGCCACCAATTGCGTGAATAATCGTTGCGATTTCCTCGTTTTTCATAATGTCGCTTAGTTTCGCTTTTTCGGTATTTAACACTTTTCCGCGCAGTGGCAAAATCGCTTGGAACGTACGGTCACGCCCTTGCTTTGCCGAGCCGCCCGCTGAGTCACCCTCAACTAAATACAGCTCATTTTTTTGTGCGTTGCGTGATTGTGCAGGTGTTAGCTTTCCTGACAACAGTGTGCTAGATTTTTTGTTTTTCTTGCCGTTACGCGCATCTTCACGCGCTTTACGTGCCGCTTCACGAACTTGCTGCGCACGTATCGCCTTACGCACAAGCCCTGCTGATAGCTCCGCGTTTTCCTCTAGCACATAAAATAATTTCTCTGATACAACACCATCCACTGCTGAACGTGCCTCAGACGTACCAAGCTTGCCCTTCGTTTGCCCTTCAAACTGTAACAAATGCTCTGGAATACGCACCGATATAATGGCCGATAAACCTTCACGAATGTCCGTACCTTCTAAGTTTTTATCCTTGTCTTTTAATAAACCTGTTTTACGTGCATAGTCGTTAAATACGCGCGTCATCGCAGCCTTTGCACCTGTTTCATGTGTACCGCCATCTCGCGTACGCACGTTGTTTACGAATGATAAAATCGTCTCTGAATATGCATCGTTAAACTGGAACGCAAACTCAACCTCGATGTCATCTTGCACACCTTCTACGTATTTCACTGGGTGCAGCACATCTTTATCCTCGTTTAAATACTCAACGAATGCCTCAATGCCGTTTTCGTAAAAGTATGTTTCATGCACCATTTCTTCTGGACGCTCATCGATTAGCTCAATTTTTAAGCCTTTTAGTAAAAATGCCGACTCGCGCAGACGCTCTGCTAACGTATCAAAATTATATTTCGTCGTTGAAAAAATCGTCGTATCTGGTAGGAAGTGTACTTGTGTGCCTGTTTCGCGCGTCGTCCCTAGCTCCTCTAGCGTCGTCGCTGGCGTACCACCGTTTTCAAAGCGCTGACGGAATTTTTTGCCGTCACGACAAATCGTTACTTCTAAAAACGTGGAAAGCGCATTTACAACCGATGATCCGACCCCGTGTAAACCGCCACTTGTTTTGTAGCCGCCTTGCCCGAACTTACCACCTGCATGCAGCACCGTGAAAATAATTTCTGGTGTCGGCTTGCCCATTTTATGCATTCCCGTTGGCATACCGCGTCCATAATCGCGCACGCTCACACTGTTGTCCTTGTGCAGCTTCACGATAATGTGCGAGCCATAGCCTGCTAATGCTTCATCGACTGCATTATCGACAATTTCGTACACAAGGTGATGTAAGCCGCGTCCATCTGTTGAACCGATGTACATCCCTGGGCGTTTTCGAACTGCCTCGAGTCCTTCTAATACTTGTATTGCGTCATCATTGTACGCATGTTGTACTTGTTTATTCGCCAAATTAAAAACCTCCGAACATCTGTTCTATCTTCATTATCGTATACGAACAGAAATAGCATTGTCAATGTTGATTGTTGGCAATTTCTTTCGTTACGTTTACATTTGTTACCGTTACTTCGATTTACTTTCCACTGCCAAGCAAGCTGTAGCTCTCGGTAATTATTTTACACATATACTGTATCAAGCTATGTTTTTTTATACAACTACATGTTTGACACAGCTTTCGTTGTTAACAAAAACTCATTGTAGCAAAGTTCTCGCGTAAAAAAAAGCAATGGTTCTTTGATTTTTATTCCGGCTCGCTTTTTAGTTAAACGCATCGTCGTGCAAAAAGTTCTCAATTTTGCATTGTCCGAAAAATAAATTGTGCTATGATACGGATAGTGTTACACTATACATAATCAGTTATTAGCACCTAGTCATAAGGAAAGTGAGGCGCTTGCAGACATGACGTTACTTCTCATACTCCTTGCAGCGTATTTAATCGGCTCTATTCCATCGGCGTTATGGATCGGCAAATTATTTTACAAAAAAGATATTCGACAAGAAGGTAGCGGAAACCTCGGCACGACGAATACGTTCCGCGTTTTAGGCAAAAAACCAGGCATCGTCGTGATGTTAATGGACATTTTAAAAGGGACAGCGGCGGTACTGCTCGTGTTCATTCCGCTTTTCGCAGACGTTGCCATTCACCCGTTACTGCTTGGTATTGTTGCGGTTATCGGTCATATGTACCCCGTGTTCGCAAGCTTCCGTGGCGGCAAAGCGGTAGCAACGAGCGCTGGTGTTGTACTCGGCTACGCACCAATCGTTTTCATTTCGCTCGCGATTTTATTTGCGATCATTTTAAAGCTAAGCAAAATGGTGAGCTTCACGTCGATTTGCATCGCGATTATCGCGTTCGTGTACAGCGTCATCGCGTACTTCTACACAGGCGATTGGGTGTTCATGCTCATGATTGCGGTACTTGCGACATTCATTATTTATCGCCACCGTGAAAACATTGCCCGCATTAAAAACGGCACAGAATCAAAAGTGAATTTTTAACGCACGAAGCAGGAGCACGTCGCTCTTGCTTTTTTGCATGCAATTCCGTACGCTTAAACGAAAAGGATGGTGAGAGCGATGAACATAATCATAACCGATGAGGCATTCGCGTGGTTCGTGCGCGAAATGGATGTAGAAGCAGGCGATTTCATTCGCTTTTACGCGCGGTACGGTGGCTCTTCGCCGTTTCACGAAGGCTTTTCGCTTGGCATGAAC
>JAXJTE010000057.1:0-4361 GCA_036309765.1 Caryophanon sp.
GAATGATAGCGTGCATGATATGATAAGCAAGATTGCATGTGAACAACGCATCATGAACAAAACCATTAAAGGAAGTGCATATAGTTATGACCAACCAGCAAGTCGTCAACAAAATGATCGAAGCGACATTATTTCAACTGACATCAAACGTAAACGTCGCCCAATTTGAGGACGTCATTCAAAAAAACTTGCACGATAAACAAGCACAAACGACATCGACGACACAGTTTTTCGATGCACTCATGCTAAACATCGTCTACTTTTTAGAAAACAAGCAGCTATGGGAGCAGCAAATCGAAGCGATGCTAACAGGGAAGCAAGTGCTAGCAGCAGACATGTTTGAGCAGGAAATGTTAAGCGCACAAATGCACATTCGCGAAAAAATCAACGCTCAGCAAGCCGCATACGTTGAGCAGTTCCATCCGCAATACGATAATGTGGAATTTACCGAGGAGTCGGTGCGCTACGAATATGCGTTTGAATCGTTAGCGCATTCACTGCGAGCGGACTTTACGAGCTTATTCGTGCGCAAATTTGCGAACTCACCAGCGCTCCTTCACATCGATGTAGCCGAAACGATTCACATTATGAATGGCACAATCGAATACCATGTGAGCAATATCGTGAACGGCATGAGCTTCCGCTAACGTATCGTCACACACGAACAAATATGCTAAAATAGCAGTAATCTGTGAAGTAGAAGGGAAGAACATGATGAAATCACCATATGATTTTAAACATATCGCACCAACATATGCGAACGAGAAACAACCAGCCATCTTTTTATTACACGGCATGGGCAGCAACGAGGATGACTTATTCCAGCTAACGACAGCTGTAGACGGCGCATGCCACATTTTTAGCTTGCGTGGACCGATTAACGCATCACCAGGCTATGCGTTTTATTTAGAGCAAGAGGGAGAGCCAGTACGTCAAGTGTTTGACCAAGTGTTAATGCATACGCAAAAATTTATTTTTGAAGCGATTCAAGAATACGATTTAGATTTAGATCAAATTTATGTAATGGGCTTCAATCAAGGAGCAGTGCTAGCACAAAGCTTAGCGTTAACACTTGGCAACACGCTAGCAGGCATCGTTGCATTAAGCGGCTTTTTACCGAAGTTCGTCGAGGAAGAATACGCAAAGCGCGATGTGGACCGCATGAGCGTCTTCATGTCACACGGTACATATGATTACGTCGTGCCATTTGAATGGGCAGAGCATGCGAAGGAAGTATTTGAAGAGCGCGGCGCAAACGTATCGTTCTTCTCATACGAAGATGGACACGGTGTCACACCACAAAATATCGAGGACTTATCGGCATTTTTAAAGGCGCAACTATTACATTAATAAAGGGGCGAGTACGGTGAAGAAATGGTTTATGGGGGTAGTTGCGGCTGCGGTCGTGTTAAGTAGTTGTGGTACGGCAGAAGAAGGCATTTCGTATACGAACGGTGACGACTTTACACACAAGATGGAAGGTGTAAACGTGTTGCTCAGCCGTTATAGCGTGGCATCGTTAACGGATGTAACGGAGGAGTACGAGCAACTTGGCTTTGCGGTAGGTGATATGATGCTGAGTGCAGTGCTTACAGTCCAAAATAATACAGCAGCACCGATTTACTATTCACCAAACTTTTCTTTATTAATGGGCAATGAGCAATTAATGAGCGCGAACTTCTCGGCTGATAGCGTCATGATTGAGCCAGGAGAAGCAGCAGCATTTAACGAAATGTATCGCATTCCAGACGCATTGTACGAGGCAGAGCGTACGGCAACGATGCAAGTGCCTGTTGCGTTTAAACTGCCAAACTCGACATCTTCAGGCGATGCGCTCGGCGATTTTGGCGAATGGACGCTGCCGATGAAGTAAACGATGTGTGACAAATGTACAAATTTGCCACCATGATAATACGTTTTAGCAAAACTTGCTGAAACATAAAATATGTTACACAAACATTCGGTGAATATGCTAAAATAAACATGCATACATACAAGGAGGGTTATTTCATGGCTAAGAAAATTAACATGGGTAAAATTACTGAGTCACGTCTTGAAGAAGGTTTATCAGTTCGTAACAACTTAGTAATCGAAACGTTAGTACAAGTGTTAGATGAGCAGTTAGTCGTTGAGCGCCACATTTTACAAGAGCGTTTAAGCAACTTAGTAGACTTATCTAAACATGATGAAGAGTTAAAAGACACAGTTCGTGCTTTAATCATGAAAATGTAGTCGAAATAAAATGAGCCCCTAAGCAAATTTGCTTAGGGGCTTGTTTTATTTCAGCAGCATGTAAAGGAATAAAAACGCCGCGCTATACAACAGTAAAAACAATACATGCCATTTACGGTACATGTGCAATAAGCCGATATATTCTCGCGCGAATGCATTTGGTACGTAATAAAACGCAGTCGGTGCCGCTATGCCTTTTGCATGTAGTCCCACTTGTTTTGCATAAATGCTTGCTCGCAGCACATGGAAGTCATTTGTAACAATCGCCCCTTTGCCGAGTGAATCGCCGAGCAGCTCGTGCAAAATGCGCTTGGAAAATGTTAAATTTTCATACGTCGTCGTCGATTTGTCCTCGATTACGATTTGGTCGTCACGCAGTCCGTGCTTGTCGATTATATATTGTTTCATCGCAACCGCCTCAGACACGAGTTCATCGCTTCCTTGCCCACCAGATGTAATGAGTACTGGTCGTTCGCCGTTGCGTTTAAACAGCTTCACAGCGCGGTCTAAACGGCTTGCGAGAAGCGGTGGTACACGATCGCCAATTAAGCCTGATCCAAGTACGATAATGTATTGTGGTCTTGCAAGAAGCGGCGTCATGTTGTACAGCGCCGCATACATCGCCAGCACGATAAAGAAAAATAAAAAATAACCTAAAATTGTCACGACGTATATGTACAAAATCGAGTTCGTCACCGTTAACGATTGCTGGAACGTCATGAATAAAAAGTAGACGGAATAGCCGATGACAAACAGTAGCACACACGCAAGCGCCGCTAAAAATAAGTTGCGCACGCGTTTTCCTTCTCGCTGCATTAAATCTTTACTGTTTAGCAGCATGAGCATCGCGAGCGCAAATAACGCAAGCGGAATGGCCGCGACGATGAAATAGACGTAAAATTCACTAACGACGTAATAATCGTCCACTTGATACGTGAAGAAGTCGAGCTGGTACGCAAAAAAGACGAGCAATGTTTCGACGATGAGCAAGCCAAACAAAAATACCGTGATCATGCGGCGCGGCTCACGAATGTAAAACAGCAAAAATAACATGAATAAAAATAATGAAAGTCCCATACAAGCCTCCTTTTTCTTCAGTGTATAGGCAAATGAAAAAGCACGCCACAAAAAAGCTGTAGCGTGCGGTCATGTCGTATGTAGTTTAAATATACGTATCGTGTGTGTTCGTCACGATTTTGAAGTGAATGCCATTAATTTCGCTGCTAATTTCGTGGCGAATATCATCTAAATCAATAATATCTTCACCATTTGATGCAGCTTTTAACAGGCGGTTTAATAACGCAGTGAATGCTACACGGAATAACTCTCGCATTTGATCGAAGTCTAAGCTACGGAAGCTGCTGTCGATATCGAACGCTTCAAGAGAATTTAATTTTTTTGATGCGCCTGCAAAACGGTCATCATACACTGTGTACGTTTCGTCTGTAATTGCAATAATATGCAATACTTCATTTGTTGCTGTTGTTAGCTCGATACTTGAACGGACCTTTTTGACATCTTTAATAATGTGAATGCCGTCTTTATGACAAATTTTAAACAAATACATAAGCCACCCATCCTTTAATATATAGAGTGAAGGCAATTGCCCACAGGTTTATATCGGAATAAAGTGGCTTACAATTTACCGTATTGCGTAAAAAATTATTGTTTATTGTTCATATATTCCGCCATCGCTTTTTGGATAAATTCAGCGATTGTCGCAAATGATGAGTTGTCGTTTACAAATTGGTCTGCTTGTTCAGTGCCTTGACCTTGCACGAATCCTAAAATGTCCTGCACTGAGAAGCCACTTTTTGCGATAAACTCCTCGATTGATTGGAAGTCTGTGAATTGTTGGAAAAACTCATTGCTTAAAATGTCTTGAATCGGGAAATTTTTTAGCGCGTCGCTATTTAATAAGTCGGCAACATTTTGAATGTCCCCTAAATTTTTAAATAAATCGTTGAACATGTGTAACATCCTTTCGTCTATATAGACGGTGAAAGAAAATTAGAGTTTCAAGCACAGTCTATTCACCGTGTTTTCAGGTGTTTGATTAATCATTTGGATAAAGCCTTGGACAGCACGTTGAATCTTTCCGACATTCGAATAAAAGACATTATGAATCA
>JAXJTE010000058.1:0-1779 GCA_036309765.1 Caryophanon sp.
ATTTTAGCGAGATGGTTACTGCTGCTTGGCATGGTCGACGCGCGGAAAGAAAAAGTGTATACGGAAATTTACGAAGAATTGGAGGAACTCGCGATGAAAGACGAAAACTTAATAGACGCTTTCGGGACGTGGGAAGAGCTGAGTCAAACGCCGGAGACACGGTTTGCGTATGAGATGCGGTTGAAGGCGATCATTGATGATGAGGCGAGATTGAGCGATGCGAAGGATAAAGGGATTGAGTTAGGAGAAGAACGCGGGATCGAAAAAGGGATTGAAATTGGGAAAGAAGAAGGCATTGAGCTCGGCGTTCAAAAAGTGGCACGTGAAATGCTTGCAGCGAATGTCGATATGAACATGATTCAACAGTTTACCGGCTTAACGTTGGAACAAATTCATCAGCTACAGGAAAAGTAACGCTATGAAACCCGCCGCACGCTCCATGCCACTACAATGCTGCATTCATGTCAGTATTGCTACTGAAAACAACTGATTCAGCTGTATACAAGTGGCTAATCAACAGACCTGTTATGAAAAACGAATTTAACGTAGTGCGATGCTTTACGGCGTCGCGCTATTTTTTTGTTTATCGAGCATTGAACACACGAATTGTTCAACGGAAATGTACAGTTTCTTTTCATTTTCCTTTTTGTTAAGTGAAAAGAACTAAAAAACTACCTAATTTATCCCTTCAACTATATAATGGGAATAGAAAATAATGAAGAGGTGAAATTAGGTGGGAGATTTTAATACGATTGGAAATGTGTTTGCTAACTTAAGCGGATTTACAATTGGATATATTATCGTTCAAGTAGTTGTATTTGGTATATTAATACATCGTTATCAAAAAAGTAAAAAGACTGAGAATCAAGCATTAAAAAATATTGAAGCCGCAATCAAAAACAACCCAAATGAACAGTGGACGAACTACACATTAAACGAGCTATTTGAACAACAAAATTCAAAGTCAAAATTCGTCCAGCAATGGAAGCGGTATTATGAGCGTGTATCGAAAAATGATGAAGATGAAAAAATTAAAGTGGATCGCTATCTCGGCGTCGAGGCGTTAACGTATGCGATTGGAGAGCGTGGCATTTTAGATGTCGGTGGCGGTGTACATACGTCAATCGGGGTACTCGGTACGTTTATCGGGCTTATTATCGGTTTATCTGACTTAAATACGTTAGATGCTGAGCAGTTGCGAAGCGGGATTGATACGTTAATGAGCGGTATGACGACAGCATTTGTAACGTCGGTTGTCGGTGTTTTACTGTCGCTTCTTTGGTTACTTTTTGATCGCTGGGCAACAATGGACTTAGATGCAAAAATTGATTGGCATGCGCATACGTTTGCGGCATTGCTTGATGTGGACGACGAGCAGTTATTTTTAAACCGCTTACAAAAAATTTCGCAGCAGCAGGCAGAGCAAATGACGACGCTGTTAACCGATGCGCTAGAGCGAGCGTTTACACCATTTGCCCAAACGATGCAGTCGGGATTTGGTCGCATGGAAACGCAATTGCAAACGCAAAATGATTTAGTGCAGCAGCAAATGGAGCTGTCGCAACATCAAAGCGCGGATTTAAGTGATAAGCTCGTTGATTCATTAACGACCGATACGAAATCGATTATGCAAGATTTTATGAATGTGTTACATACGTCTAAATCGATGCAAGAAAATATGGTGCAAGCAGTTGGTGACATTACGACGAAGTTTGAAGTTGCCGCGACAAAGCAAGAGGAAGTGTTTAATCGTACAGAGCAAATGATGCAGTCGTACAC
>JAXJTE010000059.1:0-2796 GCA_036309765.1 Caryophanon sp.
AAATGATAATATCGGGCAAGTCATTTCATCTGCACAAGCCGCTTCAGCACAAACGAATAACGGTGTTGCCGTAATGTCGCAAGTAAAAGGGCAAATGAATCAAATTCAGCAAAGCTCTGACGATACGACCGTGAACTTCAACGAACTCATTCGCGTTGCTAACGATATTCAAACGTTTAGTACAGCGATTAGCGGCATTGCCGACCAAACGAATTTACTTGCACTGAATGCCTCGATCGAAGCAGCAAGAGCGGGTGAGCACGGAAAAGGATTTGCGGTCGTTGCGGATGAAGTTCGTAAGCTAGCAGAGCAAACGAATGACGCCGTACGCGAAATTCAAACGCTCGTGACGACGATTCAACAAACAGGCGCTGTAGCAAACACCTCGCTACATGTAAGCCAACACGCCGTAGCAGAAGGCATGACGCAAATTGAAGAGGCAAGTGAAGTGTTTAATATCATTCATCACGTCATGTCAGAGCTAAGCGTAAAAGTAAACAACGCAAACGAAGCCATTGCGACACTTCAAACGAGCAAAGAGCATGCACTAAGCTCTGCAAAAGATATTGCACAAGCTGCACAGCAAGTGAACACGAGCGTCGAGCAAGTAGCCGCAACGACAGAGGAGCAAAACGCTTCAATGGAACAAATGGCCGTTTCAGCAGACCAACTCGCTGCACAAGCACAGCACTTACAGCAATTAATCCGCCGCTTCGAAACATAAAAAAGGGAGTGTGTGAAACGTCTACATTGACGTCTCGCACGCTCCCTTTTATTGTGCTACAACAGGTTGTTTCTTAATGCAAATGACGAACAAGCTCGCCAGTAAGCAAAAACCGCCTGCAATCATAAACGCGAGCTGATACGAATCCCATACTTCATATACAACGCCGCCGAAATACGCTGCAACCCCAGCACCAACTTGGTGAGCCGCAACCATCCAGCCGTACATAATGGCACTTTTTTGCACACCGAAGCGCTGACGTGTTAAGCCGATTGTCGGTGGCACAGTCGCAATCCAATCTAAGCCGTAAAAGACCGCAAACATCATAAGGAGCGCATACGAATCCGACGCGAGCGCATACGGCAGTGCCAGTAATGAAGCCCCGCGCAAGCTATAATACCAAAATAGCAGCCAGCGATTGTCGAAGCGGTCTGTTAGCCAGCCTGACAGCGTCGTGCCGATTAAATCAAATACGCCCATAAATGACAGCATCGCAGCAGCCATGACAATCGGAATACCGAAGCTCATGCAGTACGAAATGAAATGCGTACCAATCAAGCCACTTGTCGATAACCCACAAATGAAAAAGCTCCCACCAAGCAGCCAAAATTCCTTCGCACGTAGCCCTTCCTTCAATGCCGCAAACGCGAACATAAATGGATTGCCAATAGTCGATGGCTTCACTTCCTCAATCGTGTCACTTCCGTACGGCGCAATGCCAACGTTCGCGGGGTAGTTACGCATAAACACCGCAATCAATACAATCATGACGATACTCAAAATAAAAATAAGTACAATCGCATGATACCACGAGAAGCGATTTACTAACGTTGCAAGCACTGGTAGTAAAATAAGCTGACCTGTTGCGGTAGCCGCCGTTAAAATACCAACTGCTAGCCCGCGCCGCTTCACAAACCAGCGATTGGCAACTTGTGTACTTAGCACCGTTAAAAATAAACTGGAGCCCGTACCCATCATGACACCCCAAATGATGACGAGCTGCCATTCGTGCTGCATGATGAACGTTGCGGCAAGGCTGAGCGTGAGCAGTCCCATCGAATAGAGCATCATGCGCGTTAAGCCGTATTTTTCAACGAATGCCGCCATGAATGGGCCGAAAAAGCCGTATAAAAACAAGCTAATGGCAAACGCAAATGAAACCGATGCGCGGCTCCAGCCAAACGTATCCTCAAACGGAATAATAAAGACGCCAGATGACGAGCGAATAATGCCCGCGACAATGATCGCAAAAAACGTTACGACTAAAATCGTCCAGCTGTAATGCCATTTTTTCATCAAAAGAACCCCTTTGTTCAAAAAGTTATGTACCATGTTTATTTATAACCTAAGCGGCGCACATGTGCTAGTCATAAAAAAACATTCCATTCGCCACATTGCTGTTTCGAATGGAATGTTTTGATTATTTGACTGATGTATTTTCCTGCAACGCTACTGATTTGCGCCGAAATGCAATTTTTAAAATCGGCATAATGCATAAGAAAATAAATAAAAGGCGGAACGTTTGGAACATCGAGACGAGCGAGGCGTCCGCATCAATTGCTTCTGCCAGTAGAACCATTTGATCGAGTCCACCTGGTGCTGCACTAAGGAAGCTAGAAACGAATGTTGTATCCATCAAGATCATCATTAAATAGCTCGACCCAATTGTTAATAAAATTAATGCGAGCGCACTCACAACACCGCCAACTAATACGCGTTTTGGGAACTTCAGCATATGTGGCTTTAACATGAGCCCGATATGCGCCCCGATTAGCACTTGTGCAATGACCATCGTATAGTCCGGTATCGGCGGCATCGCAATCGGCGTCGTTAGCTGAAGCGTTAACATGAACATAATCGGTGTAATGAAAAATGCAACGGGCAAATGCACACGATTTGTCACATAAGACGCGCACCAAGATAAAGCAATGAGTGCAATGAGTGTAAACGACATTGCTGCATCGGTAACGGGCTTTGATACCGCTTCACCAGAGACGATAAACGGCACAATCATTACGACGAGCAGCAGGCGAATAATTTGGAAATATGTGATTGTGCTAATATCTGTAATT
>JAXJTE010000060.1:0-14689 GCA_036309765.1 Caryophanon sp.
ATATTGGCTTTCCCCATGAAGCGGATATAAATAAAACGTTTCATTCATGTTGACGTAATACATATTGTTGTCGTACATCACGCTTAGCACGTCGTTTGATAAAAATTCAAATACATGCCCACCATACGCTAAATCAAAAATGTAATCGTTAATTTCTCTATAGGCGGAGCCCGTTAGCATCGCACTGACTAATGAAAAATCGCTATTGTTTAATGCCTGCTCATAGGACGTGCGAAACGACTGTACGAACTGCCCTGCAAGCTGTTCGTTCGTCGTAGTCTGTTGCACGTACGCGCCGCTTGCTTGTAGTACAGCGTCGCGTGACATCGGCTGTGCAATCCATTCATCAAAATACGGCATCATGGTGTAAAGCGGAATGGCAAAGCTGAAATTTGTACTCGTTTCAGACGTATATAAAAGCGAGTTAATGCCGATAACGTTGCCAGTCGTTACATCGACGAGTGCGCCACCGCTACTGCCTTTATCAATTTGTGCGTCCACTTGATACACTTGCTCGTAAATGAAATCGTCAGACGCAAAGTCGCGGTTATGCCCCGTAATGTAGCCAATCGATGCGCTATTTTCGAAGCCTTGTGGTGTGCCAAACGCGATGACCTCTAAGCCAACAGGGGACTCTGCTGTTTCGACGACGAGTGGCACATGCTCCGCGTAATGAGGTACGTGCAGCAGTGCAATGTCGTACGCATCTGAAATGCCAATCACGGTCGCGTTATGCTGCTCGCCGTCTGAGTTGCGCACTGTTACATCGACGACACCTTTTACGACATGTGCGTTCGTCACGACATAGCCACCGCTTGCATATAAAAAACCAGAGCCTTGACCAGTTGGCGTTTCGACCGTGAAAATGCCGCGCTGAATTTCTTGAATGAGGGTGACACGGTCTGCTGAATTCGCGGCGGTTTCTACGTTTGGTTTGTCATTTGACGTTGCGTAATACGCGCCACCAATCGCAAGCAATACGATAAGCGCAATGCCCCATTTCCAGCTAAACGATTTTTTCGTCACGAGCCGCTCGCTACATTCGGCACAGAAGCGGCTCGTTTCGCTATTTTGTGCGCCGCATCGTTGACAATACATAAGCTGCACCTCCGTTAAATTTTACATCTGTTGGCATCATTATACATGAAAAATCATCATTTATTCTATTGGCGTCATCGTGACACCGTGATTCGGGAAGTGTTCGCAGCAAAAACTCCCCCTTTGTTTCATCACAGCATAGGAATTCATGATGTAATGAAATCGCTCAAATGTGTATGTCGGTTTTGCTAAATTTTTGTTATGATAAGTTTATTCGTTTTGCGAAATATCATGAGAAGGAGATTTATATGATTCGTCAATTTATACCGTATTACAAGCCGCATCAACGCTTGTTTTGGGTCGATTTTTTAAGTGCGATTTTCGTTGCGCTGCTGGAGCTGGCGTTTCCGCTCGCGGTGCAATGGTTCATCGACAAGCTGCTGCCAACAGGTCAATGGGGCACGATCATGAAAGTCGGCGTGTTGCTGCTGCTCATCTATATCCTGAGTTCAGCGATGCACTTCGTCGTCAATTATTTAGGGCATAAGCTCGGCGTTAAAATCGAGGCCGACATGCGTGAGGAGCTGTTTACACACATTCAAAAGCAGCCGGTCGAGTTTTTCGATAACACGAAAACAGGGCATTTAATGAGCCGCATTACGAACGATTTAATGGATATCGGGGAGTTTGCGCATCACGGCCCAGAAGATTTTTTCATTGCGATCATGACGTTTTTAGGGGCGTTTGTCATTATGTTCAACGTCAACGCGCAGCTTGCGTTAACGGTGCTCGTTATTTTACCGTTTTTAGCGGCCATTATGATTTACAGCAACCGTAAAATGAAAGGCGCGTGGAAGGAAACGTATAGCAAGCTTGCTGACATTAACGGGCGCGTTGAAGATTCGATGTCAGGCATTCGCGTCGTGAAGTCGTTTACGAACGAGGAGCATGAAGTAACGCAGTTTAAAGCACATAACGAGCGTTTTAAATCAACGAAGTTCCAAGCGTATAAAGTGATGGGCGTGACGTTATCGAGCGTCTACATTTTAACGCGACTGCTGACGTTAATCGTGCTCGTTGGCGGTGCGTGGCTAAGCTTTAACGGCAAAATGACATACGGAGAACTTGTCAGCTTCGTGCTATACATGAACGTACTTATTAAGCCGATTGATAAAATTACGGCACTGCTTGAAATGTATCCTAAAGGCATGACAGGGTTTAAAAACTTTAAGGAGCTGCTGAATACGAAGCCGACAATCGAGGACGCACCTGATGCAATCGATGTATCGGAGCTTCACGGTAACATTTCGTTAAACAACGTCACGTTTGCATACGATCAGCAGCCGACGCTTACAAACATTTCAATGAGCATTCGTGCAGGTGAAAGTGTTGCATTAGTCGGTCCATCTGGGGCAGGGAAGACGACGATTACATCACTTATTCCGCGCTTTTACGATGTGGACGGCGGATCGATTACGATTGACGGCATCGACATTCGCAGCATGACGCAAAGCTCGCTCCGTAAACAAATTGGTGTCGTGCAGCAAGACGTCTTTTTATTTGCAGGCACGGTGCGTGAAAACATTGAGTACGGCAAGCTCGGCGCGTCGTTTGAAGATATTCAGCAGGCGGCAAAACGCGCAAACTTGCATGACTTTATCGAGTCGCTTCCAAACGGCTACGATACGGAAATTGGCGAGCGTGGCTTGAAGCTGTCAGGTGGGCAAAAGCAGCGTTTGTCGATTGCTCGCATGTTTTTAAAAAACCCGCCGATTTTAATTTTAGATGAGGCAACGTCGGCGCTTGATACCGAAAATGAGCGCATCATTCAAGCAGCGTTAGAGGAATTAGCGCAAAACCGTACGACAATCATTATTGCACACCGTTTAGCGACCGTTCGCAATACGGACCGCGTGTACGTCGTGACGAAAAACGGCATTGAGGAGCAAGGGACGTACGATGAGCTAGTCGAAAAAGGCGGCATTTTTGCGAACTTGCATAAAGTACAGGTCATTTAAACCGGAGTGTAGCGCGAGCAATCGTGGCTGCACTCTTTTTGTTTAGACGACCTGTTTTTTCGGGTATGGGTAATGGGGGTGTGAGCAATGGAACTAACAGAGCATGCATACATATTTTATTACGGTATTCCAATTGTCATTTTGCTCATTTTGTCGACAATTACATTGAAGAATAATTGGCGGGCGCGTGAAAATCAGCTGTTAGCAGGAAGCTTTACAGTATATAGCGTCGTGTTTAGCGTGGAGTGGTATCGGCATTTGGCGCCGCTCACCGTGACGCCGTTTTTAACGAACTGGGTGATTGGCATAGCGACCGTGCTGTCATTAAGTATGCTGATGCACGTTTGTTTGAAGCTATGTGAAAAGCATACGAAGCAGCGCAGTAACATGCCAACGTGGCTGCTGTATAGCGGTGTGCCGATACATGTCATGATTGCGCTAACACCGATTGCTCCGACGCTTGCTGATTTTTCGCGCAATGGAATTTGGGTTGAGCGTGATGCGCCGATTTATTTTGCGTGGATTGTGTCGTTCGTCATCTTGTCGTTAAGCGTTGATTTTGCGATCTGTTTGTATGCGTATGTCAAAACGAAAGGCAAAAAAGCGTCGCGTCATTTGTTTATGTTTTTAATGACGATTTTGCCGTTCATCATTATGTTATATGTCGTGTGCGTTATGTTTATACCGACGACGTATATGCCATCCATTTCGACGATTTATATGGTTGTGTTTTTGGCGATGTTCTTAATGCTTGGCATACAGCGCTACAATTTGTTTCCGCAGTACGCTAGACGTTAAGCGACGATGTTTGAGCGCAGCCCGATTTGCAAGTTTATGTTAAATGAGCATTTTGAAATTCAAGAGGCGAATGAGCAAACGGTGAAATATTTAGGCGGAGCGTTTGAGAAAACAAATTTCGTCGAGCTAATGGAGCGCAGTGGCAATATGGCGCATGTGCAACGGCTGCTCGATATTGTGGATGAAAAAAGCGAGGTCGCCAACGAAGTCATCGCGCTCAATAATATTCATACAGGAAACATTATGTATTTAGTTGTCAATGCGATTAAAATTCAAGATGACGGCGAAATATTTTATTACGTCATGTTTCGTGATAAAACGATTGAACGGCAGCAACAAGAGCGCATTCGTGAGCTGGCATTTTATGATGGATTGACGAAGCTACCAAATCGTACGGCATTTATGACACAGGCAGAAGAAGCGTTCATGCATCGTGATGGAAGCGGCATTATACTGTTTGATTTGAATTATTTTAAGCGCATTAACGATGATTACGGGCATGCGGCAGGAGATGAGGTGCTACGAGCAACAGCGGATGTGTTAAGTGCATTCGTGATGGTACCGAACATGCCTGCGCGTCTTGGTGGCGATGAATTTGTCGTGTATGTGGATGAATCGACGCTCGACATGCCAGTGAGTGATTACGTGGAGGAGTTGCGCTATGAACTCGAAACGAAGCAGTTAATATTTGAAGGGCATACGCTGCGCATTTCACCGAGCATTGGCTACTGTAGTAAATCAGAGGTAGCGACGTTTGATGAGGCGTTGCAGGAGGCGGACAAGCGCATGTATGACGATAAAGCACGCATTAAACAACAAACAATCATAAAGGGGAGTATGCGATGAATCTCGTTGTGTCATTGGTGACGCTTAGTTTAGCGCTGTCACCGATTGCAATTGGCTTATATGCTTACAAAGAACGCACGCGTAAAAGCACCGGTGAAGAATAAATTCACCGGTGCTTTGCTATTTTACATGCTTGCGAATAATGGCACGAATCGGTGAAGCATCAGCGCCCGCAATCGCAAGCGGCAAACCGATAAATTCATATAGATTCGGCTCGACGTGATGCAGCACTAAATTTTCGATAAGGATGATGTCCGTATCACGACATGCTTCGTGTGCGCTCAGCGGTGCGTGTACAGCATCGACTGAAGGGGCATCCGTACCGATGACGCGTACACCACGCGCTGCTAAGTAATGAACAGCCGCTGCGTCAATCGTTGTGAAATTGGCATCGAATATGTATGAGGCTTGCGTCGTGCGTGTTTTGAAAAATAAGCGCTCGACTTGTTCGAGTTCGAGTGCTTCAAGCGTTTGTACCGTAATATGACGTGTATTCGTCACATCGACAACTTGCGCAAGCCCATTAAATAAATCAAGTGGCAGTGCATCAATCGATTTTCCGAAGTCATCGTAATGATACGGAGCATCGATGTGCGTGCCGTTATGTAAGCCCATCGTAATGCGCCCAACATTTGCACCAACCTCGTCATACGTCACGTCGAGTGCGTACGAGAACGCTGTGTCGTCTGGCCAAACCGGCATATTTTTGCGAAGTGGCATCGTAATATCAATCCACATAAAAAAACCTCCATTTCATCAATAAAAAAAGCACTAGACGATGAAACTCGACTAGTGCTAAACGGATTAAACACCCATTTTACGACGTGTGTTGCTCGTCTTTTTCGTTTGCTGGCTCGTTAATTTTTTTGTCGACTGATCGCCTTTTAAAGAACCTTTTGCTTGACCGTTTTTATTTTGCTTTGCTGCGAGCTGTTGCTTCATGATTTCTTGTAAGCTTACTTTTTTTTGTTCTGTCATC
This sequence comes from Caryophanon sp., assembly GCA_036309765.1. Classification (GTDB taxonomy): domain Bacteria; phylum Bacillota; class Bacilli; order Bacillales_A; family Planococcaceae; genus Caryophanon. Next base: position 5,680 of record JAXJTE010000060.1, read on the forward strand.
TTTATCACTCCTCGATGTCTCATTATACTCAGTATAGGCGATTTTACATGTTTATGAAACGTTTATTTTTTTGTGAGCGAGGAATATAGAGTGTAGCACCGCATAACCGGCTCATAAGTTGTAGAAAATCGTCATAAAATGCATATATTTTCAATAATATGTTAAAATAAGTCGGTATGCATAGCACATAGTTACGAGCAAATAGCAATGTTTTATTCAGAGGAGGAACAACAATGGCAGAAATCGATTCTTTACATCACGTAACGATACAAAACGGGGAAACATTAACATATCGCAAGCGCACAGGTGGAGACGACGTTATCGTGCTTATTCATGGCAACATGACGTCATCCAAACATTGGGATTTATTAATGGAAAATTTAGACGAGCGCTACACGATCTATGCGATGGATTTGCGCGGCTTTGGTGGCTCGACATACGATGAGCGCGTGACGTCCATTCGTGATTTCAGCGAAGATGTGAAGGCGATCATTGATCATTTGGAGCTGACCGACTTCACGGTAGTTGGCTGGTCAACGGGGGGCAACGTGGCGATGCAGCTATGTGCCGATTACCCGAACTTAGCGAAAAAGCTCGTGCTGTTCGCATCGGGCTCAACACGCGGCTTCCCGTTTTACAATCCATTTCAGCAGCGCGTCAAAACGTTGCAGGAAATTGAGAATGACATCATTAAAACGATTCCGATGAAAATGATGTATGACGGGCAAAACCGTGAAGGGCTGCGTCTTGTGTGGAATAGCACGATTTATACGCACAATCAGCCTGAGAGCGAGCGATACGAGCGCTACATTGACGATATGCTGACGCAGCGCAACTTACCAGACGTGTATCATGCGCTGAACCAGTTTAACATTAGTGACGTTGGTGATGCGGTATCAGACGGCACGAGCGATGTAGATAACATTCAAATTCCGACGCTCATTTTGTACGGCGACCGTGATTTAGTCGTAACGAAAAAAATGACGAACGAAATTATCGAGGACTTCGACGGGCGTGCAACAGTCGTCGAGCTTGAAAACTGTGGGCACTCACCGCTCATTGATCAGCTAGACCTCGTTGTCGAGCATATTGAGCAATTTGCATAAAGAAAAACGCGGCACGGATTTATTCCATGTCGCGTTTTTTCTGTGCCGCATTAAAAGACAAGCAGTGCGATATAAATGGCGACAACGACCCACTGCACGCCGATCGGATAAAGCGCCCATTTTAAATCGACGTACATGTTCATGGCGCGTGCGATGAAATGGTACGTTAAAAACACCATGAGCATAAAGAGCGCAAACGTCGACGGGAACATGACGATCGCAAATAATTTAAACGTCGTCGTCATCACAGATGCGTCAAACATCGCTTGCAGCATGACGTTCATAAGCCAGCCGTAGCCAATCGTCAGCACGACACTGACGACGCAATAGACAATAAAGCCAAATCGATTCATTTTTCTCACCTCAACATTGGTAAGTATAACAACTTTCTTGCATAATATGAAGAAGAGGTGATGCAAATGAAACGACAAGCCGAAATTCGTTGGCGCGAGGAAAAATACCGCGTCATGTTCCATAGCCAAAAGCATTACAACGCCATTCGAGTAGCGATGCGCGAACAGCAGCCGTACGAAACGATTGCCGCGATGATTGATGATGCAATTGCACAAACACCGACGAGCGGCAGTATGCGTAACGCCATTCAGCATATGTGGGGCTATTTCAAAAAGCACGTGATACCGGAGCAAAAGGCGCATTACGACGAACTGATGACGAGTGAGCAGTATGATGACGTTTGTCGTTATTTATATGAACTAGCGAAACAGTATGATGTGACGTATTTAACGGATAGTACGGTGTTGAAGGGGAACGAATGATAGTAAATTGGCAGTGCGCGTAAAGCGGCTCGCGTTCCTGGTGCTCGGCTCAAACCTCCTCGCCACTCATGCTTCGTGGCTGTGGGGTCTTGAGGCACGAGCTTTTCCCCAAGGAGTCTCGCCGCACGCGCTCTGCCGTCACAATGCACGATCTTTTTCAATCTTCTTGCTAACAACGATCGATTTAGCTGCGTAAAAATAACAAATTATACAAATGAAACAGCGCTGACTTCACTTTGAACTTGAATTGTTAAATTAAACGCAGCACTTTGCCAAAGAAGCGCTCACGCGGATGTTTATTTAGTTTTTCAACATATGCTTAAATATAATAGGTGGAACAATTTGTTAATAATCCGATTGTCCTTTATATGCTAACAACAAAAACAATTGAGGATATATCGTCCTATATGAGATAATTGGTTTCAATAAATATTTAAGGGGGAAGAACGATGCTTACTATAAACAGCACTTTGGAGAATGATTTAGCTATATATAGAGTTTATGATGCATGGCAATTCGTTTTAAATACTCAAAAAAATTTATTAACTGCTAATTACTGTTCTTCTATAATAAATAATTCGCTTCAAATAATGAATTCCGAACATAAAGATTGGCAAAATAAAATTTTTAACAATCTCTTTGATGAATCTGGTAAAACAAGCGCCATTAACCTAACAGATGAAAATTTCCCGGGTTATGAAGTTGAAATTTTAGGAGTAAAAGCATCTTATCCTTTCATAATAGATAAATTAACGAAGGACTTCTTCCAATATGTCCGAAATTCTTTTGACTCTATGGCTCAAATTTTAAGTTCAGCTTTACTTGCAAATAGAGGAAAGAACCGAACATCTGTGGATTTTCCATCTATGTTACGTACTTTTAATCAACCAATGTATTCTGAATCCTTTCCTGATACTCAAACTTGGTTGAATATGGTCGATAGTTCTCCTTTATTTCAGGTCTGTTGATTAGCTACTTTTATACAGCTGAATCGGTTGTTTTCAGCAGCAAAACTGACATGAATGCAGCATCGTAGTGGCATGAAGCGTGCGCCGAGCCCCAGGAAAGCGAGCCGCAATACGCGAAATGACAGTCGAATGGCTAATCAACACGCTTGCCTTTATTTAAATACATCGACGACTTTAACAACCGAACTAAACATACATTTGATGTTAATTTGAAACTTGAAATGTCTTTATTCGATGGAAACTCTAATGCCGACATTGATAAGTTTTATAAAAAAGATCGTCAACAACATGATACTGATATTCTAACTATTATTAATAATGTCTATGTTTTTGCAAATCAATGTTTCGAGGATTTGTTAAATGTAATTACAAACAATATTCCGAGAAAAGTATATGCAGTAGATAGATTCCATCATTTATTCTGTTATCAACAGAAGATAGATAATTCTAATTTATCTGTAATTTTTTTAAAAGAAGAAGATGTGTCTTCACTGCCTCAGGAAATACGTGTACTTTTATTAACTAAGGTAGAAGATGATTTTAGAAGTAAAAATAGTCACTTCAAAAATATTTTTATTAGGAATAGTAATAGGGAATTTATTGCTCAATACACGGCAAAATCATTTATTTTAAAGGAAGACAATATGCTCGAATATATTGTATATGAATCGGTGCCTTATATTGGACTTCCAGCGTTGTTTGATGCGTTTCAAGAGTGCGGTGAAAAATTCTATAACGCTAATCCCTATGTAAGTATAGAAACAGTTTCTGACGATAAAGATTTTCTTCATAGAGTTCAACTACCATTTTAGAATATCCTTATCATTATAAAAATAATGAGGCTGGGACAGGGACATAAGTAAATTTTCATCGCGCAACAGATGATCTTCAGAGTAGAATTTTGATGACGGAGCGTGTGAAGCGGCGACTCCTAGGGGAAAAGAACGTGTCGAGAGACTTGTGTTAACAAGGCTCGAGCCGTTCCCCAGGAAAGCGTCCGCGTAACAGCGCGAAGTCGAACAGCGTTATCGGAAAATCAGCTCTTCCGATAACGCTTTATTTTGTCCAAAGTTCTTTTTACATTCCCATTAATTTTCTGAAATATATGACAAAAAATGTGCTATACTATGCGTAACGATATATCGCATAACATAATAGTGAGGTGAGAGCATGAGCTATGACGGAGGACCGATGACCGAGGCGATGTATTACGTGCTGCTAGCGCTATACCGACCGAACCACGGCTATCAGCTAATGCAAGCAATTGGCGACGTCTCGAACGGGCGCATTCAAATGGGACCAGGGACGCTGTACGGCATTTTAACGCGGTTGCAGAAGGATGGACTCATTACGATGAAGCACGACGACGGCAGACGAAAGACGTATGAGCTGACGACATATGGGGAGCTTGCACTGCGCAACGAATACGATCGTTTGCAGGCGATGCTTCAAGATGGACGTTGGTTACGCGAAACATAAGGGGGAATTGGGATGGGGAAAATTCGAAAAATCAATCCGAGGAGCTACTGGCTTGTCGGCGAGCACGAAAGCTGGCTTGCACAGCTAGCAAGTAACGGCTACTTTTTAACGAGCATGAATCAGCTGTTTTCGACGTTTGAAAAGCGCCCACCAGCAAACATGAACTACCGCATCGAGCTTGTAAATGGCAAGCCGTTATCGAGCGAGCAAGTTGAATTGTACGAGCAAAGCGGCTGGGATTACGTCACAAGCTCAAAGCTGTACCACGTATTTGCGTCACCAGTCGAGCGTGGAGCGATGGAAATTTACACAGACCCGACCGAGCAGGCGAACACCGTTTCGTATTTGAAAAAGCAAAGTAAGCGAAATGGGCTCATTGTGACCATCACATCTACTCTGATGCTGCTGCTCGTCGGTGGTGGCATGATCGTCAACGAGCCGTTTTTTTATTGGCTTGTGCAAGGGAGTACAACGCTTAGTGTGTTGCTCGTTTGCTTTTATGCAGTTCAGAGCATCACGATGTTTCGCGCATATGATGGGCTGAAGCAATTAGCGCAGCAGCTTGAGCAAGGTAAGCCGATTGACCATAAAGCACCGTGGCAGCGTGAATTTATGAAAGACCGCGTATGGAGCATGCTCATTTTGCTGTTTGGGCTCTTCATGATTGCCGCACCGTTTTATTCGATTTATAAAATGGACGTACAAACGTTGCCAGCCGATACGTCGTCAAAGCCGATTTTGCGCCTTGAAGCGTTACTAGACGGGCAGTATGTTCGAAGTGAAGTCGCTGAAACGTATGACGATGTCGATTATAGCCATTCTTGGGATCAACAGTGGAATATACTTGCACCAACCATATATGAAACGACTCAACAAGGTGTCCATCAAGCAAATCAGCAAAGCGAAAGTTTAGACGTGGATTATTACGACATGCGCACGAAATGGCTTGCGAAAACGATGCTGCAATCTGTTATTGAGTATAAAACGTTTTTCCGTGACGATCAGCCTGTAACTTACGCCGAGCATGATCGATTCGACGAGCTGTACGTATATGAAAGCGAAATCGGCGAAACATTTGTATACGCGCGTCTTGGCAAGCAAGTAATCGACATTCGCTATCAAGGCGAGCTACCGACCGAGCAAATCATTGACGAAGCGGCGATGCTTTATGCGAAATTTGAGTAAAAGGGGAAGAAAAACGTGCAACGTCAGCAAATGAATACGGCGCTTAAAACAATCGTCGTGCCGCATTTACGCGCGCATCAGTTTAAAGGGTCATTTCCACATTTTAGAAAAAAGCACGACACGCACATCGACCTCATAACGTTTCAATTTAATCGTTACGGTGGCTCGTTCGTCGTCGAATGTGCCGTTTGTCCAACAGATGGCGTGACGATGTATTGGGGGGAGCACATTCCGCCAAATAAGGTAACGGCACATCATATGAATGAACGGTATCGGCTGCAGCATCACGATGAGCAATGGTTTAGCTACGAGCAGTTCGAGACAGCTGCGCAATTTGAAGCACTCGCATTGTTTGTAAAGGAGCGATTGCACATCGAGTCAGCTAATTGGATTTGTGGGAATTTGTAACTTTTATTTGTTTTTCAACGTATTATAAACAAAAAGAAATGAGGGAAAACGATGAAAACATGGTTGATGATTGTGTGTAGTTGTGTGCTGCTGTTTGGGTGCAATAAAGAGGAATACGTGGACGAATCGCAAGGAGTATATCCAGAAACGTTTGAAGCGGAAACGGCGGACTTTCGTTATGAGCTGTACGTCAGTCAAAATACGTTTTCACATGGGCAACCAATTGATATTACCGCTTCGTTAACGTATATCGGGGATGAAGAGGAAATCGTCATTTCACACGCTGCATCGCCGTTTTATTTTCCGATGAAGGAGACGACGCGCGCGTATGATATTGAGTACCCGATGAATCTGCCGCTCGTTTCGACGACATTGGAAAAGGACGTGCCATTAACGGAGCAATACGTACCGAGTGGCGGCTATAGTGACACGGATGAAGCGGAATACATCGCGTTTATGAAAGAATTTTTAGAAGGGGATTACCCAATCGGCAATTACATTGTCAACGGCTCCGTGCAGTTTAACGTCGATAATTCGCCAATCAACATAAACGGCAATATCGGCTTTCAAGTAAAGTAAAAAAACAGGCTGTGCAACGTTAATTGTTGTGCAGCCTGTTTGTGTTTCATATCATGATTTTTCTTGTGACTGCTGAATTTGTTCCAGTGTTAATCCAGTAAACTTTTGAAGTAACCATCTCGCCAAAATATCATCAAGTGGCTGAAGTTTTTTATCATGCCATGCCTTTAAAAATTTATTCATCTCAATAAAATACACTTCAAGCACGTCGTCAATCGGGCGCTGGCGAGTAAGTGCCGGAAAATGAAAATTTGTACACGCTAAGTTTTCGTACAGTGCGATGAAATGAAACTAATTGACGGAATATTCGTATTACAATAATGAGAAAGGGGGGATTAACATGTACATATTTATTGCGTGTGACGAAAAGCTGTGTTCATTTGCAGAGACGCTACAGGACGAGCAGATTAAATCGTACAATGAACTGCTTGCGATGGGCATGACCGACAAGCAAATTCAGCTAAGAGGGCATGACTTTTCGAAAATTGACCGCGATGCGAAAGTATTTTTAATTATGTTGCCGGATGAATTAACTAACAGCCCGCTCGTCATTGAGCCGGATTTTCAAAATGCGTACGCCCGCTACGTAAGCGATAAGCGTTACATTTACCGCGTCGAGCATGCACAGCAAGCACTCGTCCATTTTGTCGGCTACATTGGCAAATATGCAGGGCATTGGAAGGAACTAGAGCTATGGTGTGTGAACGAGGACGATTATACAATTGACGTAGCGAGCATTGCGCAGCGTACCGTTTACGTGCAGCGCGAGTTATCGTCGGAGCCATTTGAGACGTTTTTTGAAAAAGACGAGCCACAAGTTGTGCGCTTTATTATACGTTCATAAGACGCAGCCGATATAACGCATAGCTATAAATACGAAGGGGTGTCGTCATGGAAGTGAATTTATCGTTTGAAGGAGCCGCATTGGCGTACAGTAAGCAGCAACGGTTGAACGCTGATGTGCAAAAGGCGCAGCCACTCGGTGGAAAAAAGGAAATTGATGTGATGCGCGATGGCAAGGTAGTGACGTTAACGCTGTCGGACGAAATGAAGGAGCTTAAAGCGGCGACAGATGAAGACATTGCGAAAATGTTTGCGGTGCAGGTGGAAGACCCGTCTGATATTTTTTCACATCGTCCGCAAGATCAATGGCTTATTTTTAGTCAATATTTACATGAAAACGGTGCGTTCTACGGCATGAATCGTGACGAAATCGAGAAGCTAGAAAACTTGCTCGTCGATATAACGGATGGCTTAGATCAATTAAATATTGCCGTAGCACAAGGACGAGATATTAAATCGGGCAGCAAACCGATTACGCAGCAATTGACCGCTGCTGAAACACAGCTAGAGCTTGCATCGTCCGTATCGGCATTGCAGCGCTTTCAAGAAAAATTCGTCACAGATGATGCAAAGGCAGGCTTCTCTAAATTAATCGATCAATATACAGCGCGCAACGAAAAGCGTGTGTCGAATTACAAGTCGATTGACGAGAACTTTTATGCCGCGCGTGCGAAAATTTTCGAGCGAGGTGGCGTGCAGATGTCTACGTTAACAACTGCGCAAAAGCAAACAGTATCAATCACGAATAAGCTCGGCAGTACCGATTACGGCGCAGAGGAAATTGCGCAAATGGTAGAAGGTTACAAGCAAAAATTCGGCATGCTTCAGCAACAATCAGATGTCGCCGTACTCATTGCTGAGCTGCAAGATACGCTTACTTCCTTTGCGACGAAAGGCATTTTGAAATCGGATCAACATTACGAAGCCGCAAATGCGTTTGTGAAGGAAAAGTCCACGAACACGTTCGAACGCATCGCTCATTATTGGGACGCGTTATTAAAGTAAATAAGCTGTTAAGTCGATTCTGTTCTTAGGAATCGGCTTTTTTCTTGGGATCACCCATTTATATAAGTATTTACTTATGTATATGGTGATGCTATAGTAAATAAGCAAATGGTTATATAGGAGGAAGAGCATTGCAGTTATTAGAAAAGCAATTAAAGGCGATGGCGGATCAAAATCGTCTGAAACTTTTAGCGTGTATGAAAAATGGTGAAGTGTGCGTATGTGATTTCGTTGATGTACTCGGTATTTCACAGCCAGCTGTTAGTCAGCAGCTAAAAAAGCTAAAAGACGCACATATTATTACAGAAAGAAAAGAAGGGACGTGGAAGTATTACCGATTAGCGGACGATTTACCAAATGTCGTAAAAGCTGTCATTGAGACAATCGAAGCAACTGATTCATGTCGCTGTGGAGGGACATCATGCTCGTAATTGCCGCACTCATTTTTTTCGTGACATTGCTGTTTGTCATTTGGCAGCCAAAAGGATTAAATATCGGTTCGTCTGCAATGGTAGGAGCAGCTATCGCATTAGTTGTCGGCGTCGTTAATGTACATGATGTCGAAGCAGTTATTCATATGACGTGGAACGCTACATTGTCGTTCATTGCGATCATTTTAATTTCGTTGCTGTTAGATGAAATTGGGCTGTTTGAATGGGCA
>JAXJTE010000061.1:0-4903 GCA_036309765.1 Caryophanon sp.
CATTTAGCATTTATGATTGTGACGGCACTCGTGATTGCGGCGTCAATGCGTATCGTCGGTATTTTACTCGTATCATCGCTCATGACGTTGCCAGTTGCCGCAGCAATGCGCGTTGCAAAAGGGTTCAAGCAAGCGATCATTTATGCGATCGTGTTCGGTGAGCTATCGGTCATTATCGGCTTAGTGTCAGCGTTTTATTTAAACTTAGCACCAGGTGGAACGATTGTTGTCACATCGATCGTCATTTTATTAGTTGTGATTTTTGGCAAAAAGATGACGCTGCTTATGGCGTCGAAAGGGGTCAATTAACATGAATGTAGAACGTGCGTGGGAAATTTTAAAGGAAAACGGCTACAAGAAAACGGACAAGCGTGAAATTTTGCTGAACATGTTTGCGGAAACTGAAAAATATTTGACGGCGCGTGATTTACTGACGGTGCTAAAGCCGCAGTTTCCGGGCATGAGCTTCGATACGATTTATCGCAACTTAGCGACGTTCGTTGAGCTTGGCATTTTAGAGGAGACGGAATTATCGGGTGAGCGTAATTTCCGCATGCAATGTGAATCGGATCATCACCACCACCATTTCATTTGTATGGATTGTGGGCATATTAAAGAAGTACACTTATGCCCGATGGATTTACTCGGTGAAAAGCTGCCAGGTTATGCGATTAACAATCATAAGTTTGAAATTTACGGCAAATGTCCAAGCTGTATGGCATAATGGAAAGCGGTATGCAAATGCATGCCGCTTTTTCGCTTTTTCATATATTGACATTGCCAACATTGCTCGCTATCATAAACAAAGAATTAATTGATATTAATTCTCATTGGCTGTTTTAGAGGATGTTTAGATTGTTTTATATAAGATGACACGACTGTCAAAAAGGTCGTGACACGCATATAGCAGACGCTCATATGCGATGGGAGGGAACGAAAATGAAAAAATGGTTACGAGCAGCTGCCGTTGGTGTCACAGTATTTTTAGCAGCTTGCTCAAGTGAGGTTGGCGTTGAGGAAGCATCACAAACGCCAGCAGCATCAGGTGGAGAAGATCGCGTCATTGCGGCGACATCGGTTGTAGCACAAATTACAGACTTACTTGAAATGGATAACGTCATCGCAGTGCCAGAAACGACTGTGACATTGCCGGCACGTTATGAACATTTACCGAGAATCGGCAATGCGATGAATCCAGATATGGAAATTGTCGCGTCGATGCAGCCGACTGATGTGATTTCAGTAACGACGCTTGAAAACGATTTAAAGCCGATATTTAAGGCGGCAAATGTTTCAGGTACGTTTATGAATTTACAAAATGTCGAAACGATGAAGGACGATATTTTAAAGCTTGGAAAACAATACGACCGTCTCGCACAGGCGAAAAAAGTGACGGACGACTTGCAAGCTGAAATTGATGCAGCGGTGAAAAATGTGCCGGCGAATGCACCGAAGCCAAGAGTACTTATTTTACTCGGTGTGCCAGGGTCGTATTTAGTCGCGACGAATCACGCGTATATTGGTAATATTGTGGAGCTTGCGGGTGGTGAAAATGTCATGGGGCAGTTTCAACAAGAATATTTAGCGTCGAACACGGAATATTTACATGAATCAAACCCAGATATTATTTTACGTTTAGCACATGGCATGCCAGAGGACGTTGTCGAAATGTTTGACGAAGAATTTAAAACGAACGACATTTGGAAGCATTTCAATGCGGTGAAAAATGACCGTGTGTATGATTTAGAGGAGCCGCTCTTTGCGACGACAGCAAACTTAGACGTAGCAGAAGCGGTCAATTACTTAATCGAATTGTTTTATGAGGATTAGCCAATGAAAAAAATAGCGAGCTTTGTCATTGTCATTGTCGCGCTTTGTGCCGTAACGGTATATGCGGCCATGACTGGTAGTGTAAAAATGAGTACGATTGATTTTATAACAGCATTTTTTAATTTTGAGGACGAAACAATGGCGGTGATTCGTGACTTGCGCTTCCCACGTATTCTTGTGGCAATGTTTGCAGGGGCGGCGCTATCGGTTGCGGGGGTGCTGCTGCAATCAATTATGCGTAACCCGTTAGCGGACGCAGGGGTAATCGGAATTTCAGCCGGCTCTGCGTTTGTGACGACGTTCGTATTAACGATGATGCCAGGATTGTTTATGTATGCACCGCTTCTTGCGTTTTTAGGTGGCGCTGTCGCATGCTTCCTCGTCTTTTCGTTATCATTTAAATCAGGGTTAAACCCGCTTAAAATTATTTTAGTCGGCATTGCGATTTCCGCGATGTTTACCGGGCTGCGCGAAGCATTCGTGACACTTTGCGGCTACATGGGTGTCATGGTTGACGGTACGGTGTCGTCGAATTTATCGATGCGCACGTGGAGCGATGTGCAAATTATTACGCTTTACGGTATCATTGGGCTACTACTCGCCGTTGCTTTAAGCAAATGGTGTAACTTGCTCGTGCTACAAGATAAAACAGCTAAAAGCTTAGGGTTCAATGTAACTCGCGCTCGTGTGATTGTAGCAGGAGTGGCTGTATTGTTAGCGGGCATTGCGACGGCAACAGCAGGCGTCATTTCATTCGTCGGGCTGCTCGTACCGCACATTGCACGCCGCTTAGTTGGGCATGACCATAAAATATTGATCCCATTTTCAGCGCTTGCTGGGGCATTGTTAATTTTAGCTGCGGACACGCTCGGGCGTACGCTCCTTGCCCCGCAGGAAATTCCAGCTTCGACGATCATGGCGATTATCGGCGGACCATTTTTAATTTTCTTACTCAGAAGGGAGAAAAACTAATATGCAAATCGAACAAGTGGTGTTTTCGCATGATGGCAAAAACAATCAATTGTCCGGTGTTAGCGCCTCGATTCCTAAGGGGAAAATTACGACGATTATCGGTCCAAACGGCTGTGGCAAATCGACGCTCCTTAGTTTAATTTCGCGCAACAACAAGCCGATTACAGGCAGCGTACAGCTAGAGCAAAAGGACGTGCTTGATTATAAGCCGAAGCAATTTGCGAAAAAGCTCGCCATTGTGTATCAGCAAAACGACATTCCACCACAAATTACAGTCGAACAGCTTGTCGGCTACGGTCGCCTGCCGCATCAAAGCTTTTTAAAACGCGATGAACAAGCCGATCGTGACGCAGTAGAATGGGCGCTAACGTGTACGAATTTACTCGAAAAGCGCCAAAGCGACGTATCGGCATTATCCGGTGGTGAGCGCCAGCGCGTATGGATTGCGATGGCACTGGCGCAGCGTTCAGAAATTTTATGCTTAGACGAGCCGACGACGTATTTAGATATTTATTATCAAATTGAGCTGCTCGAGCTTGTGAAGCAATTAAATGAAACGTATGGCTTAACGATTGTGATGGTGTTGCATGACATTAACCAAGCGCTTCAATATAGCGATGAAATTATTTTGATGAAGGCGACGAAGATTGTCGCACAAGGCGCACCAGACGACGTTATTACGGAGCAAATGATGAAGGAAGTTTACGATGTGCGCGTTCTATTTACTGAGCAGCCATCGATTGGACGATATATGGTGCCGCTAAGCATTTAACAAAACGAGAGCAATGGACATGTTTCCAGCTCTCTTTTTTGCGTTCGTTTAAAATTATGCAACAGGGTCTTTTGTCAATGCTTGCAATGAATCGTTTCAACCATTTACGATGAAAAATGACTGTTTTGTCACCGTTCATCGCGCCCTTTACATGACAGTTTGTCGAAAAGGCATACACATTCCGCAAAAGTCATGTTACAATAATAAAAAGTTTTTGTTGATTTTACTAAGGGGGCGAACTTTATGATGACCGCGGATAGATTACAATACTCTGTAGAAGAGCTTGCGGCGTGTTATGGAAAATGTTTAGCGCAGCTTAGTGCTACATCATGCATGGAAGACATCGATGCGATATGTACGTGTATGGAGTGGCCACAAGATGAATATAACTTTTCTTACCCGAAGTTAGAAACAGGTTTCGATGCATTTGACATCGATTTTAATTTAACATTTTATCAACAACTTTAATTTGTAAAAGGTGGATGAAGTATGAATCAAGTAGAGCAATATTTTTTTAATGGACAATTCCGCGCATGTTACGGTGCGATCACAGAAGAGATGACACAAGCAGCGCAATATAAACAATTACTTGAGGATTATGATATTCATCTTTTGCCTACATATACGGATGGACATCATACAGTCGAACGCCCCGACGAAACGTATCCGCAAATGGATGCCTACGCAACACTGAAAAAAATTGACGATGAGGAAGCATTCCAACAAGCGATTGCCAAGCTAGAGCAAGCATCAAAGGAAGGCACAGACGAGCAAAAGGCACAGTCGTTTTTCACACAAGGTATGCTCTTTTTAAATGCGCATCATTATAACGAAAGTGCGCACTGCTTCATGCAGGCAGTGAAGCACAATCCAAATGACGCTGTTTATTGGGGCATTGCCGGACAAACGATGAGTCGCTTCGGCTGGACACCGTTTGAATCACTTAGCTATATTGAAGGTGCAATCGACTTAGACCCACACAACCCACGTTGGTTATGGAATAAATCACTCGTGCTGACACAGCTGTACAAAGACCTTCAGCAGCAGGCGTTTTTAGAAAATGCGCTCGTAGCACTTGACGACGCACAGCAAAATTGCCGCGAAGAGCAAACGTCGCTACGTGCAGCGCTCATCAATACAGTTGAAAATATGCGTGAATATGTATTTCAATAAAAAAATGTACGTGTAAAAGGTGTACAAATGTCAAAATTGACGTTTGTACACCTTTTTTTGTGAGGAATGATAGCGTGCATGATATGATAAGCAAGATTGCATGTGAACAACGCATCATGAACAAAACCATTAAAGGAAGTGCATATAGTTATGACC